>CAJXVT010000008.1 GCA_913062575.1 uncultured Flavobacteriaceae bacterium
AAAATCCAAGCAGGAATGAACTATAGAATTGATGAAATGTACTCAATCTTTACCATGTTTAACATTGTTGAGAACATACAATTTGGAGCAGCCTATGATTTTACAACCTCTAGCGTTAATCAAGTAAATGACAATGGCTCTATGGAAATTCTAATTAAATTTAGGTTTTAAAAGAATAATTATCATATTAGAAATAAGCGATACAAACAAAAAAAACCGATACAGCAATGTATCGGTTTTTTGCTTTTATTTATTAAAAAGATAATATTTTTCAACACTTTTAAATCTAAATTCTGAAAGTAAAAACTGAAATATCAGAAGATACTTCTTTTCTTCAAAAAAACAATTAAAGGTTCTGAACAGCTATGTGATCGACTTGTTACGTAATATAAAGAACAGCAAGCACACATGTATATTCTATTTCAGGAACAATAATTTTTAAAATAGGGATTATACCTATTTTAAAAATTATTGTTTATCTATATATTAGATATCCCCTTAGTAACTCTTTTAATCCCCCGATTATGAAAAAACTAAAACCACATGGGAAAAATCTTATTATTCTCATTCAATTATTCCCCAACTATCAAGTACTTCACAAGAAACAATTAGTTTATCTGTATACCAAGAAGCGAGACTAATGAAGTTAGAAGACCAAAAATATAATAAATCAGGTACCATATATAGATATTTAAACTAAAAAGTATTCATTAAACTAAACGTTTTGGAAGAAACAAAAGTCATTCAACATATACATGGAAATCTACTATACAGTAGAAACAAAATTGATATCTCAAAAAAAATATTGATCATCATAATAGTACTTCTAATTTTATTAAATGGAGTTACTCTTTTTTATTATTTTAATAATATAAAGCTGATATTTAAAATATCAACTCTATTCATTATATGCTATATAGTATTCACGTATTTATACATTAACTACCTAAAAAGTTACTGTAAAAAGCTAGAACACTTAATTTATCAAAAACAAAAGCTTTAAAAAACTACCTTTTTTTAAAAATCAAAATCAAGCCAATTATAACAAGTGGGATACTCAATACTTGCCCAGTATTTAAACTAAATACCCAATCTTCTCTTCCTTGAATCTGAGCTTCTTTTAAAAATTCAATTACAAAACGTAATGCCCAAAGAACAGCGAAGAAAATCCCGAATAAGTAACCCGATTTTTCTTTTGCATCCGTTTTCCAATACAGTCTCCATAAAACAAAAAACAAGATTAAATAACTAAACGCTTCATACAATTGTGTGGGATGTCTTGGAATAGTTTCACCAGCGCTTTTAAAGATGACACCAAAACTGCTTCCTGTAGGTTTTCCATAAATCTCTGAATTGAAAAAATTTCCCATTCTAATAAAGAATCCAGCTAAAGCAACTAAAATCCCCATTCTATCTAAGATAAACAAGAAAGGTTTATTTAATATTTTTTTACTGTAAAAATACAAGGCTGTAATAATTCCTACGGCAGCACCATGACTTGCAAATCCAGTAAACCCGGTAAACTCCCAACCGTTTATCAATCCAAATATAGCTGATGAATTTGCATTCTCTTTAAATGGTAATATGATTTCTAATAAATGATTTTGAAAATAACCCCAGTTGTAAAAAAAAACCTCTCCCAATCGCATACCAACTAACATTGATACGAAGGTATACATAAATAAAGGGTCTAATTTTTCTGCAGGAATTTTATCTTCAATAAAGATTTTTTTCATCAATCGCAATCCTATAATAAATGTAGCGACAAACATTAAACTATACCATCTAACTACAAAAAAACCTAAATCGATTCCTAATGAAGGATCCCAAACTATTGATAAAAATTTCATTCTTTATATTTTTTTATGAGATTCTGAAACAAGTTCAGAATAAAATTAATTTTTCTTTTCTGGAACTGGATCATGTCCTTGTCCGCCCCAGGGATGACAACTAAATATTCTTTTGGTTGCTAACCATCCGCCAGTAAACAATCCATGCTTTTCCAAGGCTTCAACCGTATAACTAGAACATGTTGGTGTATACCTACATGTTGATGGTGTATATGGTGATATCGCAACTTGATAAAACCGAACTAATAAAATAAATGGATATGTTAGAATTTTCTTCAATATTAATTTATTGAAAAAGTAGTTCCTTCTCTACCGTCTTTTAATTGAATTCCTAATGCGATCAATTCATCTCTAATTTGATCTGACAAAGCCCAATCTTTATTGTCTCTTGCTTCTTTTCGTAATTTAATCAACAACTCCACTACTCCATCAATTTTATCAGAACCATTTTGTTTCGTTTCATTTGTTAATCCTAATACATCAAAAACAAAAGCATGAATCGTTGCTTTAAAAGATTCTAAATCCTCAGCGTTTAAACTCGCTTTATTTTCTTTTATTTGATTGATTACTTTTACAGCTTCAAACAAATGAGCAATTAAAATAGGTGTATTAAAGTCATCGTTCATAGCAGCATAACATTGCTGTCTCCAGGATGCAACATCAAAAGTAGATGTTTTATTTGCTTCAATATTGTCAAGAGAGTTGACAGCTTCCATTAACTTATTATAGCCTTTTTCTGAAGCTTCCAAAGCATCGCTTGCAAAATCTAAAATACTTCTATACTGTGCTTGCATATTAAAGAAACGAACTACACTAGGTGCAAATGCTTTACTCAATACTGAATTATCTCCAGTAATAATTTCTTTTGGTAATACAAAGTTCCCTGTTGACTTTGCCATTTTCTGACCGTTTAACAACAGCATGTTTGCATGCATCCAATAATTTACTGGTTGTTTTCCACTACATGTATGAGACTGTGCAATTTCACATTCGTGGTGTGGGAATTTTAAATCCATTCCGCCTCCATGAATATCAAACTGTTCACCTAAGTATTTTGTACTCATTACAGAACATTCTAGATGCCAACCTGGAAAACCATCTGACCAAGGTGATGGCCAACGCATAATATGTCTTTCATCGGCTTTTTTCCAAAGCGCAAAATCTTGTGGATTTTTCTTGTCAGACTGCCCATCTAACGCTCTTGAATTGTGAATAGCATCTTCCATTTTTCTTCCAGAAAGAATTCCGTAGTGAGAAGATTCATTATATTTTAACACATCAAAATAGACAGATCCATTTACTTCATAAGCAAAACCTTTGGCCATGATTTCATGAATCATTTCTATTTGCTCAACAATATGACCTGTTGCTGTTGGTTCTATACTTGGTGGTAAAAAATTATATTCGGCTACTGTTTCATGAAAATCAACTGTGTAACGTTGTACAACTTCCATCGGCTCGATTTCTTCCAATCGTGCTCTTTTAGAAATTCTATCTTCGCCTTCATCAGCATCATTTTCTAAATGACCAGCATCTGTAATATTACGAACGTAGCGTACTTTATAACCTAAATGCAATAAATAACGAAACACCATATCAAAAGACATGAATGTTCTTACGTTTCCTAAATGTACATTGCTATAAACGGTGGGACCACAAACATACATGCCTACTCGGCCTTCTGTTACGGGTTTAAAAAGCTCTTTACTTTTGCTAAGTGAATTGTAAATTTTAAGTTGATTATCTTTATATAACTCCATGAATCAATTTTCATTTTTAGAATTGTAAAGATAAGTACTTTTAAGCGAAGAGAAAACTGGGTTTTGTTAGAAGTTTATTAAAATTGAAAGTAATTTTAGTCTAGATAAATTACTTTTTTTGCAAAGTTAAAGTACTAAACTTTCCATTAATTTTGATTCGATCATCTTTTGTTTTTACATTAAACTTCCCTTTAAGTTGTAATCCCTTTTTGACTTTTTTAAAGGAATCTTTTTCATTTGCATTAAGATCTATAATTAAATTATTCACAAATAATTCTCCATCAATTATCGCTTCTGATTGTCTTAATGATAAATTAAAACTATCAAAATTATCATGAATTTCAGAAATAAGCAGCTCACCAAACTCACTTATTAAGCTAACATTACCACCTATTTCATTAATTTTCAATCCTGAAGAATTTGACTTTAATGTTGTATTAATAACCGATGCAATTGTTGCATCGGTTATGTTATTTAATGTTATAGTACTTTCTTTTAATACATCTATCTTTACTGGAGCGTAATAGATATTCAAATCTCCACCAGTAATTTCATCTGCATTAAAGGTTCCGTAAGAAACTTTACCTGAGGTTTTCCCTTTTGGTAATTTCACCTTACTGTGTCTGGTATTTAAATCGAAAGTTGCGTTTTTTGGAACTTTAATAATAATTTTTCTAGTGATTTTCACTTTCTTCTTACTATCTCCATCTTCAATTATTACAATGTTATCTCCATTTCTATAGCTTTTTTCCATTTTACGCTTCATCTTTTCGATGCTTACTTTGGCTGCCGCTAAACTTTCTTTGATTTTTACTTTGTCAATTTTTTCATATTGAATTTTCGCTTTTCTAATTTGCGCCTCAAGTTTCTTCTTATCAACCTTCTGAATATGAATCTTTGCTTTTTTAATTTGATCATGAATCTTCTTCATATCAATATTCTTAATCTTATCAGTCGCCTCTTTTATAGTTTTTCTCAAATCTTTTTTCATTTTAGCATACTCACCAGATCTTTTAAACTTTTCCCATTCTTTTTTAGACTTGATAACTACCGTTTTATGATTCCCATTAGATTGGTATCTAAATGTCTTCGCTTCATCATTGTCATCATTATCAAAATCATACTCGTCAATTTCTTTCCAAATTTCATTAAAGTTTAAATTAATTTCTGGCATTTCAAATTCTGGCATCTCAAATTCAGGAATGTCAATTACTAAATTCTCGAAATTAATTTCTGGAATTACAATATCTTCAAAGTCAAAGTCGAATTTAAAATTGCTGTCTCCAAAGTGTAAAAAACGATTCGCATTTGCATTAATCTGTACTTTACTTCTGTTTCCTAAAGCTTCAAACTCCCAGTTCTTTAAGAACTTTTGAGCTTCTTTTTTAGACAAGCCTTCTACTGTAATTACTGCTTTTACAGAAACTTCGTTTCGGTTCCATGTTGATACATTAATATCTGCATTTGTAGCATTTATTGCTAGTACAACATCTTTATTTACTTTAAAAGTCTCATTGAATTTTTTATCAAATTTTTGTGCTTGTAAACCGCTTATAAAAAACGTCGCCATCAAAAATCCAATACATTTATAAGTTTTGAGTTTCATTTTGTTTTGAATTTAATTTTTTTAAATCTTTTAACTGTTTTTTTAATCGCTGCAATAACTGTAATCGTAATTGCAAATTGTTTATCAATGCATTGATGATTTCGTCATTAACTCCTTTTGTATTGAGCTCTGAAGTTAATGACTTATATTCAGTAGTTAAATCGCTAATTTTAGCTAAATAACCGTCTAGAATTTCTTTGTTGTTTTCGTTTACATCTAAATTACTTATCTCGTAATTGATGCTATTAGTATAATAATCTTCAATAGATTTAAATTCTGGAGATAAACTTCCTAAACTAATATCTTTTGTGCTTTTTATTGGTTCATCTTCTGGGTTACCTATATTAAAATAACCAATAGACAAACTCACTAGTAATACTACTGATGCTGCAACTTGTAACCATCTATAATTTCTTTTCTTTGGCTGAGTCTGAACTTCCTTTAGCAACCTATCTTGAAATTTATTTCTGTGATTAGCCGATAAAGAAACTTCTTCGTTCTTATAATTTTTCATAATTTCTCTAATATCCTTCGACATACTGTTGTTCTTTTAAAAGTTCTTGCAATTGCTTTTTACCTCTCATTAAATGGGTTCTAGAAGTAACTTCTGTAATACCAAGTACCTGTGCTATTTCCTGATGATCATATCCTTCTAATAAATATAAGGACAAAACCACACTATATTTTTCTTTTAAACTTTGTATTGCTTTCGCAATAAAATCTGCTTGTAAACTATATGCAATGCTCCAATCTTCTGTTTCTTCTACTCGTTGATACACTTCTTCATTAATAGAAACCAATTCTAATTTTTGTTTCTTCAGCCAGTCCAAACTGTTATTGATAACGATTCTTTTAATCCAAGCTCCAAAACTCACTTCTCCTTTAAATGATTGCATGTTTTGAAATGCTTTTATAAATGAATCTTGCATAATATCTTCTGCAATAAAAGAATCTTTTACATATCTATTCGCTATACTGCACATTGCTTTGCAGTACATATCATACAATTGCATTTGTGCTCTTGCATCATTATTTTTACAGTCATCGATTAACTGTTTGTGTAAATCCTTGGTTTGATTCATTTGTTAATTGTTACCTTAGAGACGATACTTTTTTCGCTCTGTTGCAAAATGAGTCCATTTTATTTAATAAATTTACAATAATATTCGTCAAGACTCTAAATGGCTACAAAAAACAAATCTGCATTACACGAAAAGGATGGCGTTTCTCAACCAGAAACGACCAGTAAATCTTCTGCTCAAAAAATAAAAATAAGCAGAAGTAAACAACCATCTATAGATAAATTTGTTTCTGAAATTTTAAAAGGAGACATCACTTTTCTAAGTAGAGCTATAACCTTGGTTGAAAGCACCAATACAAAACATCAAGAAAAAGCAACAGAAATTTTAGAACGTTGCTTACCATATGCCAATAATTCTGTAAGAATCGGAATTACTGGAGTTCCTGGAGTTGGAAAAAGCACCTTTATAGAAAGTTTTGGAAAGCATTTAACTGCTCAAGGAAAAAAAATTGCTGTCTTGGCAATTGATCCAAGCAGTTCTGTAAACAAAGGAAGTATTTTGGGTGATAAAACTCGAATGGAAGAGTTGGTAACTGATGCAAATGCATTTATTAGACCTTCTCCTTCCGGAACTTCTTTAGGTGGTGTTGCACAAAAAACCCGCGAAAGTATTATACTATGTGAAGCTGCTGGTTTTGATACCATAATTATTGAAACAGTTGGAGTTGGACAAAGTGAAACTGCGGTACATTCTATGGTCGATTTCTTTTTGTTGCTAAAAATTGCTGGAGCTGGGGATGAATTACAAGGAATTAAACGCGGAATTATAGAAATGGCAGATGCCATTGTTATTAATAAAGCAGATGGTGATAATATTCAGAATGCAAAAATTGCCAAAACCGAGTTTAATAGAGCCTTGCATCTATATCCACCAAAAGAAAGCACTTGGCAACCAAAAGTATTGACTTGTAGTGCTATTGAACATAATGGTATTTCAGAAATAGATGGTTTGATAAACGAATATTTCCATCTAACGAATGAAAATTCCTATTTCACCAAACGTAGGAACGAACAAAATATTTATTGGTTAAAAGCAACTATTGAACAGCAATTGAAAGATAATTTTTACAATAACATTGAAGTAAAAAAACAACTGGCTCTCGAACTAAAAAAGTTAGACAAAGGAAATACTACTCCTTTTAATGCCGCAAAAAGATTACTTGGCTTAAAAACATAAACCCATTATGGTTACATTAGACGAACTTATAGAAAGCTTACCAGAAAACAGGCAGGTTCCTTTTATGAAGTTAAGAAATTTGATGGTCGAGAATTTAGGTAAAAATGTGATAGAAAAAATAAATACAAATGCTATTGATTATCATCTACCACTCTCAATTTTCCCCAATGGCGATCCAAGTAACTCTGATCTTCCTTTACATATTGTAAGCATTGCTTCACAAAAAAGATATATAGGACTCTATTCTTGTAATTTTGAAAATAGTGGTTTTTTCAATAAACTAAAAGCTGATTATGTATCAATTAGAAAAACAAAATCATGTGTTGGGAAAGGCTGTATTCGATTTGATAAGGTTGAAAACATCCCATACAATATCATATCTAATTTTGTTAAGGAAATGAGTTTAAAACAACTCTTAACAATTATGAAAACCAAGTAAATTTCATTCAGCAAGCTTCTTGAAATTGTAACCTTATTTGAGTTCAATCAGTCTGATTAGAAAATTTAATAGATGAAAAAAAGTATTAAACTAATTCTATTGGTTATTCTAACCGGAATTCTATCCGTTATTTCTACCATGTATTTTGTTGATAGCTCAGAAACTCTTTCTAGCTATACTATTCATGAAATTGACTCTAAAATTCTTTCAGAAAAACGGGAGCTAATTGTCAAGTTGCCTTCAGATTATGAACAAAATTTAGATAAAGTGTATTCGGTAATCTATGTTTTTGGTGGCAACACATTAACTTATTCAATTGCATATGACACAGAGTTATTAGCCAGAACTAATCATCTAGAAAATGTAATAGTGGTCGGAATTCCAAATATAAATCAAAAATCAAGACAGAGAAATCTTACCCCTCCATTTATGAAACAGGATCTTGATGAACCTGGTTCTCCACTTGGAGAAGCAAATATATACTTAGATTTTGTGCAAGATGAAGTTATTAATTTTATTGAAAAAACATATCGAACATCAAAGAAAAGAATTGCTGTTGGTCATTCTCGTGAAGGATTAATGGTCATGTATTCTCTAATTTACAAAAGAAATTTATTTCAAGGCCATATTGCACTAAGCCCTGCTCTTTGGAGAGAAAATAATTTGTTTATTGACAACTTTAAAGAATCAATATCTACGTTAGACACCATTAAGTCAACTCTTTTTTTAAGTATGGGAACTAAAGAAGTGAACAAAATGAAAAACGCCTTCGATTCAATTATTCAATTTCTTAGTACAGATACAATCAACAAAAAAGTAACATGGAATAGTATGTACACGAAAGGTGCAATTCACAGTAATAATGCACTTCTTTCTGCTCCAATCGGAATTGAAACAGTTTTAAAAAATAATTAACCTCATTTCATTGATCGATTGTTTAATCAAACTATATGTGTTGATTAATTTCTCGACCTTTTTTGCTCTTAAGTTTTAGATAATTTCTTGGCAATAGAAATATACATAAACAAAATATTTCTACATTTCCTTCTCACAAATTTCAATATCTTTATGGCTTAGTTTATACTATTTAAATTAATTCAATTTACAATGCTTAAAAACACAGTCTTACTACTACTCTTTTTATTTTCATTGACGGTAGTAGTTGGTCAGAAAACGAAAAGCACCCCCTATGATCTATCAACATTAAATGATGGGCCATTTGTATTTATAGAACAAAATAATTTAGTTGAGAAAAAGATTGTAAATGGGAAGGTCATCATTAAAAACCGAACTTTAAATTCTTTCAAAACAACTTTTAGCCCAGAACCATCAACCTATAAAAATGTAAAAAAGATTGCTGCTATAAGTGATATACATGGGCAATATGACTTGGCTGTTACTCTTCTTAAAAACAACAATATAATTGACGAAGATTTAAATTGGAAATTTGGAAAAGGCCATTTTGTAATTGCCGGAGATATTTTTGATCGTGGAGATAAAGTGCATGAAACATTTTTATTGGTTTATAAACTAGAGCAACAAGCAAAAAAACAAGGAGGTCGTGTGCATTTTTTATTAGGAAACCATGAATACATGGTATTACACAACGATTTAAGATATATTCATAGAAAGTATAAAGAGACTACGAAATTATTAAGAATTGGATATGACAAATTGTATGGGAAAAATACAGTTCTTGGAAGATGGTTACGTTCAAAAGCAACCATTATAAAAATAAACAAAGATTATTTTGTGCATGGTGGAGTTTCAAAAGATTTTATAGAAAAAACTGGTTTTTCTAGTGAAACAATTCACAATATCAATTCAAAAATGAGAACCTCTCTTGAGCGAACAAAAAAGGAAATGAAATCTACCGATTTTTACACAACCTATTATAGAAGTAAAGGCTTGATTTGGTATCGAGGTTATTTTAACGACAATTTAGAAACTAAAGAAATCAAAGATGTCTTACACTCACTAGATTCAAAACACATTATTGTTGGTCATTGCTCAAATGAAGAAGTTGTTCAGCTTTTTAATCATAAAATTTTCGGAGTAGATTCTAGTTTGAAAAATGGAGAATATGGCGAATTATTGTTGATTAAAAACAAAAAATACCAACGAAGAACCTTGCAAGGAAAAAGGAAGAAGTTTTCTAAAGAAGTGAAACGCTAATAGACAAAACCCATTGAAACGTCTATTAAAACACCTTGTTTATCTATTTTATTTTATCACATCAATCATTATTCTCAATATTTGATACAATATTGCAAAAAAATAACATACCCAGAAAAGTAACATGAATCAAAATACAGCCAGTACACACAAAAATATTTTAGGGATTTTAATGCATGTTGGTTTTTGGTTTTTAGTGTTTTTATGGCCACTACTTTCCTTAGATGACATTCCTAGCTCACAATATATTGTTAATAGAAATTGGCTATCTACCACTAGTCTTTTAGCTGTTTTCTATCTCAATTATTTTATTTTTGTTGATCTGTATTTTTTTAAAAAGAATAAAACAGCTTTCTACATCATAAATTTTATGTTGGTAGTTGCAAGCTTTTTTTTGATAAAGTATCTCTTAAGATTCAATGCCTTTAACCCCACCACGATTCATGGAGCGAGAATGCGAGAAGTTAGAACAGGTGCTATGTCATCTGTACAGCTAATTTTACCAATGGTTTTGAGTATTGGAATGTGTGCAGGTTTAAAAATCAATAAAAAATGGATTAAAAACCAGCTGATTTTACAGCAGGTACAACAAACACAATTGAATGCCGAAATTAAGTATTTAAGATATCAAGTTCAGCCTCATTTTCTTTTCAATACTTTAAATAACATCTATTCATTAATTGATAGCTCACCTGTTATTGCTAAAACTTCTATCCACAGTTTAAGTAAAATGATGCGTTATTTATTACATGATACTACAATACATAAAGTTCCTTTAGTGAAAGAGATTGATTTTTTAGAACGCTATATAGAGTTGATGCAACTTAGAGTCTCTTCGAATATTAAATTAGAGAAAAGCTTTCCTATTATAAACCAACCCATTCAAATTGCTCCACTCCTACTCATTTCTTTTATCGAAAACGCATTTAAACATGGCATCGATGCTATACAACCAAGTTCTATCAAAATTGAACTAACAATTACTAATGATTTGTTACATTACACCGTAATAAACTCCTCTTTTCCTCAAAAAGAAAAAGCAACAGATTCTGGAATTGGACTTGAGAATTTAAAAAAGAGACTTGAATTAGTGTATCCATCAAAATTTGATCTAATTACAGAAGAAAAAGACAAATTATATACCGCCAAATTAATACTGAATTTTAAATGAAAATGCTTACTTGTATATTGATAGATGATGAACCTTTAGCGCTTAGTTTACTAGAAGGCTATGTAGATGCCACACCTTTTTTAAAATTGGAAGCCACTTGCAGTAGCGCCATTTCTGCCATTGAACTTATAGAAAACAAGCATATTGACTTGATTTTTACCGACATTCAAATGCCAAATTTATCGGGTATGGAATTTTCAAAAATGATTCTAAACAAAGGAATTAAAATCATTTTCACAACTGCCTTTGAAGAATTTGCCCTAGAAAGTTATAAGGTAAACGCCATTGACTATTTAGTAAAACCAATTAGTTATTCTGAATTCTTTTCAGCCGTAAATAAGGCAAAACAGCAAATTTCTAACACTATTGCCCCGAGTGAAACACTCAAATATAATGAAGATTATATTTTTGTAAAATCTGATTATAAATTGATTAAAATAGACTTAAAAGACCTTATTTATATTGAAGGATTAAAAGACTATTTAAAATTCTATACGGTAAATTCTGCAAAACCAATTTTAACATTAAAAAGTATGAAATCTCTTGAAGAAGAACTTTCTAATAAGTCTTTTATGCGTGTGCATCGTTCTTTTATGGTCAACCTAAAAAAGATTACGACCGTAGAACGTAATCGTATTGTATTTGGTGACACATACATTCCTGTTTCTGATAAATATAAAGAAAACTTCCAGAAATTTATTGATGTCGATTTTTCTTAATAGATAAAATCCTTCCAAACGTCTATAATTGTAGTGCATACTTCTATTTTAGTTGAATATGATCCTCCTTTGTTTCAATTTTGATGTATTAATAACTAAAGTTAACACTTTAATAAATACACATTATGAAATATTCAATACAAGTTATCGCTATCCTTCTGTTTCTAATTTCGGTACCAACAAACGGTCAAAACCTACAAGGAAACATACAATACACTTCCAAATCTAAAGTTCATGTTTTAATTAATACAGAAAATTTTTCCAAAATTTCACAACAAAAATTCAAAGCTGGGCACAATGCTTCATCTATAAAAAAATATGCTTTAAACTTTAATAAGAGTAGCTCATTATTTACAGAAGTTATAGATGCAAATATAAATCCATCCCTTGGAATGCGATCAAATCCAAAAGGCCCAGCTTTGATGATCAATCACCCGGGAAATTTCTATAAAGATTTAAAAACAAAAAACTACATAAACCAAAAGGAATTCTTTGGAAAACAGTTTATAATTCGTGACAAATTAACAACTATCAATTGGCAAAAAACGAAGGAGGTTAAAATGATAGGAAAATATACCTGCTTTAAAGCTACAGCTAAAATTCTTAATGGGAGCAGTAAAAGTAATAGTTCAACTAATGTAGTTGCTTGGTACACTATTGATATTCCTGTTTCTCAAGGTCCAGGTAAATATTGGGGATTGCCAGGTTTAATATTAGAAGTTCAAACAGAAGATGTGGTATACACTTGTACAAAAATCGAGTTGAATCAGGCAAATGACACCGCCATTAAAATGCCTAAAAAAGGAAAGAAAATCACCCAAAAGAAGTTTGATAAGTTATTTGTTTCAACATTAAATGACATTAGAGAAAGACATGCTAATTAATCCCCAAAAAACAAAACACTCAATGATTTTAACTTCAAAAATCACAAAAAATAGTTATTGCTTTTTTCTGCTATTCTTTATTGGCCTGTGTGCTAGTTTCTCACAAGAAATAAAACTAACTGGAATTGTTAAAGATAGCATCGGAAATGTGTTAGAATCGGCTAATGTTATTGCTTTTAATGCAAAGACCAATACGTTAAAATCCTACTCCGTCACCAATACAAAAGGAGCCTATATAATAGCACTTGACAAAGAAGTCGCATATACATTAAAGATTAGTTTTATTGGTTATAAAACAATTACTACTCATATAGATGAGACTGCTTTTAAAGAAGATACAGTCAAAGATTATATACTTTATGAAGAAAGCAATAAACTAGATGAAGTTGTATTAGTGTATGAAATGCCAATTAATGTAAAGAATGATACTATTGTTTATAATGCTACCTCATTTTTAAATGGTACAGAAAAAAAACTAGGTGATATTTTAAAAAAAATACCTGGTATAGAAATAAATAGCAAAGGCCAAATTGAAGTTGAAGGCAAGCAAGTAATGAAAGTGATGATTGAAGGAAAAGACTTTTTTGATGGCGATTCGAAACTGGCAGTTGAAAACATTCCTTCTGATGCTGTAAAAAAAATTGAAGTACTCAAAAATTTCAGTGAAATAAGTCAATTGAAATCGGTAACCAATAATGAAGATAATATAGTCATCAATTTAAAACTCAAAGAAGGGAAAAAGAACTTTTGGTTTGGAGAGCTAACTGCAGGTGGTGGTTTCGATAATAGCTATTTGATACATCCAAAACTATTTTATTACAGTCCAGCTAAAAGTATCAATATACTAACTGACTTTAATAACATTGGCGAGATTCCTTTTACTTTTCACGATTATATGAATTTTACTGGTGGCTTAAATAAAGGCCTAACAGGATCTGGAACTTCCTTTAATCTATCTTCGAACAGCTTGGGTTTGTCTTTATTAAAAAATAACAAAGCCAATAAGATAAACTCAAAATTTGGAGCTGTAAATTTTAGTTATGTACCAAAAGAGACCTGGGGATTGAATGGGTTTTTAATTTTTTCTAAAACGGAAGTAGACTTCTTAGAAAAATCTACCACAAATTATTCTATTGATGATTTAACTGCACAAACAGATCAAAAAACTTTTCAAAACAATAGAATGGCTTTGGCAAAATTGAGCTCTACATACAAGCCACATGCAAATTTTCAGTTCGATTATGATGCTTTTTTAAAGATCTCAAAACAAGATGAACTTGGAGTTTTAAACACTCGTTTTTCTAACATCGAAAATACAATTCATACAACTATGAATAGCGATCCTTTTTCTATAAAACAAAAAGCAAACCTATACTACACTATGAATCCAAACCATATTGTATCGGGGAACTTTCAATATCTTATCGAAAAAGAAAATCCCTTTTATAATGCTTCTTTTGTTGATTTAGGTATAGATCCATCTAACAACATGTTGCCATTTTCTAGTTTATTTCCATACAATACAAACCAAAAAAACTACACCATCAACCAAGATAAAATAATACAAACCAACAAGCTAGATGCTAAAATCGATTATTACTACCTAATTAATAACAAGAACAATCTTATTTTCACATTAGGAAGTACAGTTAGTAGTCAGAAATTTAATTCATCTATATTTCAAACCTTAGACAATCAAAGTCTTTTTAATTTTACGGATGCTGCATTTAAAAACAATAATGTCAGTTACAATTTTTCAGATGTGTTTTTGGGCTTAAAATACAAAGTCAACCTAGGTAAATTTATGTTCAACCCAGGAGTGAGTCTTCACAACTATCAGACAAAAAATGAACAGTTAGGAAATATTATAACAGTAAACTCTACAAAGTTATTGCCGAATTTCTATGCCAATCTTCAGCTTCAAAAATCTGAAAGTTTGCGTTTTACGTATGCAAAAACTGCTGCATATGCGTCAATAGATAAAATTGCTGAAGGATATATTTTAAACAATCACAGTTCTTTATTTAAAGGAAATAGTGCCTTAGAAAATGGGATGTACGAAAAGTATCGACTTAGCTATTATAGTTTTAGCTTATTCAATAATACAACTGTGTTTGGAGGGATTAATTATTCTAAGAAAAAAAACGACCTCAAAAATAATACGGTGTATACTCAGATAAATAATATTGCAACACCAATCAACTCGTTGTTTAAAGACGAAACCATTTCTATGAATTTAGATTGGAGAAAAAAATTTAAGAAATACAATGTCAATTTTAAAATACATCTAGAGAAAGCCAATTATTACAATATGGTAAATGGGCTTCCAAACAGTTCAAATTCGTTTATTCAAGAATATACTGCAAGTGTAATTACCAATTATAAAAAAGCGCCTAATTTTGAACTTGGCTACAAAAGAACGAGTAATACATATAGCAATACTATTGGAGAAACCACCTATTTGACCGACAAACCATTTGTAAATATAGAAGCTGTTTTCTTACAACATTTCTCTTTCAAGTCTGAGTTTAGTTTTTACAAATACGCAACAAAAAATACTGCTTTAAATACCTATTCGTTTTTAGATGCAAGTATCAACTACCAAAATAAAAACAGTAAGCTAGAATACAAACTAGGGCTCACAAATATTTTGAATACGAACTCTATGAATCAAGATACCTTTCATCAAAACTACACAAGTACCTCGCAATATTTTATTCAACCTCGATTTGCTGTATTTAGTTTAACCTATAATTTATAACCAACTCAAAACCCATTTTATGAAACATTTATTTTTAATTATAGCAATCTGTATCACAAGCAAAGGCTATACACAAAGCACAAACAACACCACTAGTACAGCACTAGAGCAATGGAAAAACATCCCTGCTAAAAAATCAAACACAGACAACCCAGATGATGGATATCCGAATGTAAAAGAGGTTAGTCCAGGTACAAAAATCCCGACAATTGGTGAAATAAAGCGCAAAGTATTGGATTTATTAAGTGACCATCACTTATACACTTCTAAAAGAATTAAAGATATTTCCAATTATAAAAACACAGGTCGTGAAGCATGGAATTGCACCTATTGGAACACATCTGAGAAACACCCAGAATATGATAAAGTTCTTAGTTTCCTTTTTTATATTGGTCCAGATCATACAGGTAGAGTGAGCCAAAGAATAGCCTTAGTAGGACAGAAATTGGTGCATAAAAAAACAGGGAAGATAATGAAGCAATAATATCCCCTATAATTATTGCTAAAACAATGGCAGTTGCTTTTTGCAACTGTCTTTGTTGTTTATAATAAGTATATTAATGCTGATTATATCTTAAACCTTTAGCGAAACTTCTTTAGAAACATTTGGCTTTTTCATCAGACAAAATTCAATATATTTGCGTAAACTAAAATTTAGATGCAACAAAGAATACCCAATTACATCAAATACCTTTTTGCAAATATCCTTTCTATTACGGTATTTGCATTTTTATTTAGAGTACTATTCTATTTCTTTTTTGCACAATTAGAAAATGCTACTAGTTCAGAAATTCAGCGAGCATTTTTTGTCGGGATTCGTTTTGATATCAAACTAGCTGTGTTGGCTGTTTTTCCGATAGCTATCATATTGTTTATTGTCAACCAACGTTTTTTTAAGTATAAATTCTACAAAAGACTGAGTGTTATTTATTTTACGATTATCACTATTGCTTTGGTCTTATTTTATACATTTGATTTTGGGTATTACGATTATTTAAGTATTCGTTTAGATGCTGCTTCCCTTAGGTTCTTAAGTAACTTAAGTATCTCTACACAAGTATTATTTGAAAGTTATCCTGTTTATAAAGGATTGTTTGCGTTGCTTCTTTTAGGGTTTATCATTTATAAATTCAACGCTTATATTTACAGAAAGTTTGATGCAGAAACTTCTCCAATTTCTAGAAAGAGAAAAGCATTTTTTATCGTAGTTCCGTTTTTTCTATTAGCATTCGGAATTTACAATAGCATTACACATTATCCACTACGTTGGAGTCAGGCTTTCTTTTCTAAAAATCAATCAGTGAACCAATTTGCATTGAATCCTATTTTATATTTCTACGATAGTTTTGCGTTTAGAAGTACAGGTTTTGATTTAGAAGAAACCAAAAAATATTATCCGTCAATTGCTACTCAATTACAATTGCCAAAAGATACGTTACAATTCGAAAGAAGCCATATAAGACCCGATTCTATCACAACACAACCCAATGTGGTAATTGTAATGTTAGAGTCTGTAGGCGTAGCACCAATGAGTTATTATGGCAATCCAATCAACACCACTCCAAAAATGGATAGTTTGGTCGACAAAAGTGCTCATTTTACCAATTTTTACATTCATAAAACAGGTACAGCAGCAAGTGTTTTTGCTAGTATAACTGGTTTACCAGATGTTGATGACGTAAAAACAGCTTCTAGAAACCCGATGATTATAGATCAGCGAATTGTTTTTGATCAGTTTACAGGTTATGAAAAATTGTATTTCTTAGGCGGAAGTGCCAATTGGGCAAATATTCGTGGTATATTTCAATCTAATATCAACGATTTAAAAATCTTTGAAGAAGGTAGTTATGAAACAGAAAACAGAGCCGATGTTTGGGGAATTGATGACTACGAACTGTTTAAAGAATCTGATAAAGAATTGCAAAAATTACATCAGCAAAAAAAACCATTTATTGCTTATATTCAAACAGCAACCAATCATATGCCATTTACGGTTCCAGATCAAAAAGAATCGTTTAGACCTTTACAAGGAAAAGAGATCTCTGCTGATATACTTCAAAAATCTGGATTCAAATCTGTAGCACAAATCAATGCATTGCGTTATTTAGATTTTAATGTCGATGTGTTTTTAAGACGTGCTAAAGTAGCTGGCTATTATGACAACACCATCTTTGTGTTTTTTGGAGATCATAATACAAAAATGAACAAATCAAGTTATTTGGCGGCCAATGATTTTGAATTTGATACTGAACTGTATCATGTACCATTTTTTATTCATGCACCAAAGTTTGTAAAACCTCATCAAATATCTAGCTATAAAAAACTAGTAGATGTAATGCCTACAGCAGCGAGTTTGGCAAATATCAATTATACAAATTACACCTTAGGTTCTAATGCATTAGATACCATTAGCAATACAAATAATGACTTTGCTTTTATTTATAAAAACATGAATGGAGAGCCTGGAATTGGGCTGTTACAAAACAATTTTTATTATACACTAACGAGAGCAACAAATACTGCAAACTTGTATAATTTTAAGCAAAAGGATGTTATTGATATTAAAAAAGACCATCCAGATGTTACAAAACAAATGGATAGCCTTTTAAGAGGTTTTTACAACGCTACTAAGTACTTATATTACAATAATAAAAAGACTAACTAGCGAATATTTTTCTTTGTAAAAGTTTGTGAAGTTTATAAAATGTAACTCCAATAATACTTCCAACAGTAGCTCCAGATATTATATCAATAGGAAAATGAACTCCTAAATACAATCTGCTATATGCAAATATTATTGGAAAGATAAAAATGAATTTCATGTATTTGTACTTGTCTTTAAAGAACAAATACGCAAACATAGAAAACGCCGTTGAAGTAGTTGCATGGCCTGATGTAAAGCTGTAACTCTGAGGTCTAATTAATGTACGTAACAAATGATTGATACTTGTATCATTATTTGGTCGTAAACGTTCAAAGGTTACTCTAATTAAATTTGTAAACTGATCAGAAAAAGCAACCATAAACACTAAAAACAAGAATAAGAATCCGCCTTTTTTCCAACCTAGATTTTTAAAAATCAAAAAGATAATTAAAAGGAACAACGGTGCCCAATTTAATTGATTGGTTATAAATAACCAAAACGGGTCCCATTGTTCACTTCCTAAATTATTTAAGTAGATTAGGAATTGTTTGTCTTTTTGTATCAGCGTTTCAAACATTATACTACTTGCCTACTTTTAGTATTTCTAATTCAAAAATTATATCTGCTTTTGGAGGAAAAGGTCCACCACCAGCTTCACCATACGCCATGTAATACGGAATAAACAAACGTGATTTATCACCAACTCTCATTTTTAAGAGTCCTTCTTTAACACCAGGTATCATTGGCTGTTTACTCATTGTAAACACAAATGGTTTTTTCCCAAAAGTCGATTGAATTTGATGACCGTTAGCTAGCATAATATTATAATGCATAACTGTTTCCTCTGTTTCAGTTACTTTTTTACCAGTTCCTTTTTTTAATGTTAAGATCTGTAAACCTGAATCTGTTTTTTTAGCTTTTGCGATATCTAGTGAAGCATGGATCTTTTCTTTATCTTTTAGAAATTGCTCATAACGCGTTTTTTCTAACCCAACTTTGTCAGCAATTCTCTTTTGCTCTGCTACTTCTGCCTTCTTTAATTCCTCTACAAATACCTTTGCAGCATCAAACTTTTTAGCTTTTCTCCCAATTCTAATAAATGTAACATGATTGATCACATCTTTTGCGGCAATACTGTCTACCACTTCTAATCCGTATTTTACTTTTCCGAAAATAGTATGTTTACCATCTAACCAAGGTGTTGGTTTATGTGTAATAAAAAACTGACTTCCGTTGGTTGCTATTCCTGAATTAGCCATAGATAATACTCCTGCAGAACTATGTGTATAGATTAGTTTCCCTAAAGAATCTTTTGGAAATTCATCCGGAAACTTATATCCTGGTCCACCAGATCCATTTGCAGCTGGATCTCCACCTTGAATCATAAAATCTTTAATTACTCTGTGAAATATTAAGCCATCATAAAATTCTCTTCCTTTTAACGAATCAGAAACATTTGGGTGTGTTCCTTCTGCTAATGAAATAAAATTAGCCACTGTTAATGGCGTATCTTCTGGATATAATTCTATTAAAATATCTCCTCTACTTGTTTCTATATCTGCATACAAACCTTTTTCTAGGTCTGCATATTTTGCTGTTTTACATGATGCAACAAGTAATACTGCTGCTATAAAAAAGAGTTTAAAAAATTTCATTCTATAAATTTTATTTAATCGTTAATAATGTTACTGTACTTTTTATTGTTTTGTTGATGCCAATTTTACTTCCATCTCCAACTAAGCCAAATGCTCTATAAGACGGAATCACAAATGTAATTGTTTCACCAATTTTCATCAACTTTATTCCTTCTTGCAATCCTGCAATAAAATCTTCTTTATCTATTTGATATACTTTTTTTCCTAATTCTTCTTTTGAATAGATAACTGCTCCGTTAATATCTGTAATGTCATATTCTATTTCAACTTCGTTTCCTATAACTGGAGTCACCGAATCATTTTCAATCTTAGTCTGATAGGTATACCAAAACCCATAAGCTGAAGTTTGATAGGTGGTTGCTGAATCTTGAGCTATATATTCCTCTATAAAAGAATTCTCAACAGCATTTAGTTTTTTACTCTGTGCTATCGATTCTGAAATTACGGTTGCTGTTTTTTGGGTAATTGGTCTTCTTGCTGTTGGTTCAGAACAAGACCAAAGCAATAAAATGCCTAATAAAAAGAAGATATTATTCTTCATATGAACCTTGTAATTCGTTTTTATAATCTGGCAATAATGACGTGAAATAAGTAATTGTATCTTCTAGAGATCTATCAGATTTCCCTCCAGAAGCATTATCGTGTCCACCACCACTAAAATGTTTTCTAGCAAACTGATTCACAGAAAAACTTCCTTTAGAACGGAACGATATTTTAATAATTTTTTGCTCTGCATCTTCAATAAATATAACTGCAAAATTAATATCTTTTAAAGATAATGCATAGTTCACTACACCTTCTGTATCTCCTTTTTGATACCCAAATTTATTTTTTTCGGCTTCAGATAAGGTAATAAAAGCTGTTTTGAATTCTGGAAACGCCTTTAAATTAATCAATGCTTGTCCTAACAACAACAATCTGTTATGAGAGTTAGCATCATACACTTGATTGTGAATTTTATCATTTTCTGCTCCTTTATCAATTAGGTCGGCAACAATTTTATGAGTTGTACTTGTTGTAGATCTAAAACGAAAAGAACCAGTATCTGTCATTATTCCGGTATAAATACACGTTGCAATATCTTTTGTAATACTGTCCGTATCATTCATCATTTCTAAAAAATGATATACCATTTGTGCTGTAGAACAAATCTCAGTATCAGAATACAAATAGGCAGCAACATCATCTGGTTGTTGATGATGGTCTATCATGGCAAAATCATTCTTGTATTCTCCCAAGGTTTTTGCCATATCATCTCCAACTCTATGCAATGCATTAAAGTCTAATAAGAAAATAATATCAGAGTTTTCAATGGCTCTTTTTGATTGTTTATTTTGTTTGTCAAATAACCAAACATTTTCCGAGCCTGGCAACCAATGTAAAAATTCTGGATACTCATTTGGCGCAACAACTGTTGCTGTATGATTCTTAGAATTAAAATATTGACACAGCGCTAAAGTAGAACCCATTGCATCTCCATCAGGGTTTCTATGTGGTACGATTACAATGTTTTTTGGGGTTGATAAAAACGATTGTAACTTATTTAATTGTCCTTTCTCCATAAGTTGCGAATATACAATATAATACCAAATTTGCTATATAAAATAATCTTACTTTTGTGTTAAACAAATCAATAAATCATGAAAAAAACAGCCTTATTATTTCTGTTACTTATCACTATTAGTTGCCAAACTAAAAACCAACATGAAAACGAAGAATTTGTCATTTCTTTTGGCTCTTGCAACAAGCAATATGCTGAAAATATTTTATGGCCAGAAATCTCGGCAAACAACCCTGATATTTGGATTTGGGGTGGAGACGTTATCTATGCAGATACTGATGACATGATTAAACTAGAGGCTGACTACAACCAACAATGGAATCAAAAAGGGTATAAAGAATTTGCTGAATCTCTAACTGTTCTTGGTACTTGGGATGATCATGATTATGGATTAAATGATGGAGGTTACGAATTCCATAAAAAAAATGAAAGTCAACAATTATTTTTAGATTTTATTAAAGTTCCAGAAAATGATGCAAGAAGAAACCAAGAAGGCGTATATCATTCTCAATTATTTAACATCAAAGATGGCAGTATAAAGATCATTGTACTCGATACACGTTTTTTTAGAACTGAATTAACGCATTCTAATGACCCAACAAAAAGATACCAACCCAATTCATATGGAGAAGGAACTGTTTTAGGCGAGCAACAATGGAGTTGGCTAGAAAAAGAATTGACCAATTCTACCGCAGATTTTAATGTAATCGTTAGTAGTATTCAATTTCTATCTTATTTACACGGGTATGAATCTTGGGGAACTTTCCCGCATGAAGTAGATAAACTTAAAAGCTTAATTAAAGACTCAAATGCAAATGGTGTGCTCATGTTGTCGGGAGATCGACATATTTCCGAATTTTCATCAACCAAAATAGATGGATTAAAAAACCCATTGGTTGATTTTACTTCAAGTGGATTGACACATTCTTATGCTGGTTTTACAGGAGAAGAAAATCCTGATAGAATTGGTGAAGTTGTTTCTGAATTGAGTTTCGGAATTTTAAAATTCGATTTAAAAGCAAAAAAAATAACCATGCAAATGCGTGGAAAAGACAATAAATTACAACAAGAACACATTCAAAGTTACAATTAACTTGCAGTTAACATATAAAACTGTACTTTTGCACAAAATTTTTAAAGATCAGAAATGGCAACAAATAGAACTTTTACAATGATTAAGCCTGATGGCGTAGAAAACGGACACATCGGAGCAATCTTAGAAAAAATTAACGCTGCAGGATTTAGAGTAGTAGCATTGAAATTAACTCAAATGACTAAAGCAGATGCTGAAGCATTTTACGCTGTTCATAACGAGCGTCCATTTTTTGGAGAGTTAGTAGAATTTATGACACGTGGAGCAATTGTTGCTGCCATTTTAGAAAAAGATAATGCAGTTGATGATTTTAGAGCTTTAATTGGCGCTACAAATCCAGCAGATGCTGCAGAAGGAACAATCAGAAAATTATATGCAACTTCTATTGGAGAAAATGCAGTACATGGTTCTGATTCTGATGAAAATGCTGCTATTGAAGGAGCTTTCCACTTTGCAGGAAAAGATATGTTTTAAGGATTGATTACCCTTTTAACGCTTAACTAAGAAAAGCTCGTTGCAATTGCAACGAGCTTTTTTTATACCTCTCAATAAATTGTTTGTTGTTTTTTAAATCATGAGATTTCACGATTACACTCGAAATGACAACTGCTAATGAACAATGAATTACACTAACATCACTTTACTAATCAGTTTCCCTCCTAGCTCTTCATTCATCATCTTCATAATTTTTTCTTTACCGTAACTTAATTCTTCTCTTAAAACAGAAGATGATAAAGAAACTACTAATGTTTTATTTTGCAATTGTATTTTCTCAGTATAAGACACAACTCCTTGCCCCATTAACTTTGCCCAAATTTCTTCAACCTCCAACTTCTGCATCCCTTTAGACAAGTTGTTCTCTTTTATAAAAGAGCCCATTAAATCTTTCATTGAAAGGGATTCTTTTTCTCTTTTTGCCATTATAACTTAAATATCTGATATGGTTTATTACTTTGTTTTATTACGTTTTCTGTTCGTTCTGCATGTGTATCTGTAATAAAGATCTGCCCAAACTCATCTTTATTCACCAATTCTATAATCTGAGAAACTCTATGTTCATCTAATTTATCAAACACATCATCTAATAATAATATAGGAAGCACATCAGACTGTTCTTTAATAAACTGAAACTGTGCCAGCTTTAATGCAATTAAATAGGATTTTTGCTGTCCTTGAGATCCAAATTTTTTAATTGGAAAGTCTCCAATATCAAAACTTAAATCATCTTTATGAATTCCTACAGAAGTATACTGTAATATTTTGTCTTTTTCAAGGTTTTTAGCTAATAATTCTTCAAAAGACATCGTATGCAATTGGCTCTTATATTCTAAATTTACCTGTTCTTTATCTTTAGATATAATTTGATACTTTTCATTAAAAATAGGAACAAATCGCTCTAGAAAATCTTTTCTCTTTTTATAAATAATAGTCCCGTACTGCAATAATTTATCATCATAAATCTTTAAGTTCAATGCATCAAAGGTTCTATTAGCGGCAAAATACTTTAACAAGGCATTGCGCTGGCTCACTACTTTGTTATACTTAATTAAACTTTGCAAGTATTCTTTGTCTTGTTGAGAAATAACGCCATCAATAAATTTTCTTCTTGTATCGCTTCCATCAACAATTAAATCTCTATCCGCAGGAGAAATTATCACCAATGGTAATTGACCTATATGTTCAGAAAACCGTTCATAAGCTTTGCCATTACGTTTCAATACTTTTTTCTGCCCTTTTTTTAAACTACAGACAATTTTTTCTTCTCTTTGGTTTAACAAATAGCTTCCTTCTACCATAAAAAAGTCCTCTCCGTGTCTTATGTTCTGCAAAGCAACCGGATTAAAATAACTTTTCGCAAAAGATAAATAATAAATTGCGTCTAATACATTGGTTTTTCCAACACCATTATCCCCTACAAAACAATTTATTTTCTCCTGAAAATCAAATGTTTGAGAAATAATATTCTTAAAATTCACTAAAGAAAGTTTTTGTAGATACATGTTTTGGTATTATCAGAAGTAAGAAATTGCAAATTATTGAAAATTTAGCGAATTATACGTTTTTAAAATCCAATTAAAAAAACTATTTTTGCGCCTACTAATTTTTTAGAGAAATGGCGACATACAAGAAAAAAGCATCAAAATCAAAAGACAATAATCAACAAGCTGTTCAAGAACAAAGCACAACTGCTGAAGTTTTTAACACATTAGATGAAACAGCATCGAGATCTGAGCAATGGATTGAGAAAAATAGCAAACCATTGTTTTATGGATTGGTAATTGTTGCTCTAGCGGTTTTAGGGTATTTAGGATACAATAAATATATTATTGAACCAACAGAAACCGAAGCTGCAAATGAATTGGCTTTCCCGAGAAAACACTTTAACCAAGCAAATACAGTTTCTGTAGGTGTAGATTCTTTATTAAACCTAGGCTTAGAAGGAGCAGATGGTAAATACGGTTTTATAGATGTTGCTAGTATTTACGGTAGCACTGATGCTGGGAATTTAGCAAATTACTATGCTGGCCTTTCTTATTTGAAATTAAAGCAATACGACAAAGCAATTGAGCATTTAAGTAAATTTTCTTCTGATGATTTAGCAATCGGACCTGTTTCTTTAGGTGCAGTTGGAGATGCATTTGCAGATATTGACCAATTTAATGAAGCGATTAGCTACTACGTAAAGGCATCAGTAAAAAACAATAATTATACAGCTCCTTTATTCTTATTTAAAGCAGGACAACTTTCAATGCATTTGAAAGATTATAATAAAGCATTAACTTTGTTTAAACAGATAAAATCTGACTATCCAACTTCTGTTCAAGGTGGTGATATAGACAAGTATATCAGTAGTGCAGAGTTTGCAGTAAAAAAATAAGCGTAATGGCTACAACAAATTTATCATATTACGATAAGGCAACAATCCCAAATGCGAATTCATTTCGATTTGGGATTGTTGTTTCTGAATGGAATCCTGAGATTACTAGAAATTTACAAAAGGGCGCAATCGAAACTTTAATTGATTGTGGCGCAACAGAAAGCAACATAATCTCTTGGGATGTTCCTGGGAGTTTTGAATTGGTGTATGGTTGTAAAAAAATGATTGAATCTCAAAAAGTAGATGCAATTATTGCTATTGGAAATGTAATTCAAGGACAAACCAAACATTTTGACTTTGTTTGCGATGGTGTAACTCAAGGAATTGTAGATTTAAACATCAAATATGATGTTCCTGTAATTTTCTGTGTTCTCACAGACAATACCAAACAGCAGTCTTTAGATCGCTCTGGAGGTGAATTTGGGAACAAAGGAATTGAGTGTGCCGTTGCTGCAGTAAAAATGGCAGCATTAAGACAGTTTTAACAAGATACTTCTTAACAATTCTTGACCACTTCTTTTTTATTCTGTAAATTTGACTTACAAGCTTAAGTTGGTTTGATTTTTGCTATTTAACCAGTAATCTTAATGTACTTTCAATTATTATGGGAATTATAAAACGCTCAATTAAAAAATTCGATTACAAACCTAGATACTATCAAGGCGAAGGAAATCCTTATGAAGTAAAACATAAGTTTGATGAATTTAGAACCACCATAGGTAAAAACAAAAGTTTAAAAGGAAAATTTGTTTCTGCTTGGGACGAGCTAAAAGAATCAAAAGGCAATGGAGTAAATAGAACCTTGGTAGCAATTATTCTTCTTTTAACCCTTATATTTCTATTCATCATAGATTTTGATTTATCAATTTTTATAAAATAATACATGTCAGATATTATTCAACTATTACCTGATCATGTAGCAAATCAAATAGCTGCAGGAGAGGTTGTTCAAAGACCAGCTTCTGTAGTAAAAGAGCTGATTGAGAATGCAATTGACGCAGGTGCAACTTCAATAAAACTACTGATAAAAGACGCAGGTAAATCTTTAATTCAGGTAATTGATAACGGAAAAGGAATGAGCAATACAGATGCTCGTTTATCTTTTGAAAGACACGCAACTTCTAAAATAAAAGACGCACAAGATTTATTTAATTTAAGTACTAAAGGGTTTCGCGGAGAAGCGTTGGCTTCTATTGCTGCAATTGCACATGTAGAGCTAAAAACCAAGCAAGAAGACGATGAGCTTGGAACTCAAATAAAGATTGAAGGAAGTAAAATTAGCTCTCAAGAGGTAATTTCTACAAGCAAAGGAACGAGTATTGCCGTTAAGAATTTGTTTTTTAATATTCCTGCAAGACGTAATTTTTTAAAATCAGACACGATTGAAACACGTCATATTATTGATGAATTTCAACGTGTTGCGTTGTCACATCCTTCTATCGCTTTTTTATTACATCATAATGGTAATGAGGTGTACCATTTAAAAGAAAGCAATCTTAGAAAAAGGATTGTATCTGTTTTTGGAGCTAAGATGAACGAAAAATTAGTTCCTATTAATGAAACAACAGATTTAATTGCGATCAATGGGTTTATTGCCAAGCCAGAGTTTTCTAAAAAGAAACGCGGAGAGCAATTCTTTTTTGTAAACGATCGTTTTATTAAAAGTTCGTACTTAAATCACGCAGTAGTAAGTGCATTTGAAGGATTACTAGAAAACGGATATCATCCCTCTTATTTTTTATATTTAACAGTTCCGCCAAGTAGTATTGATATAAATATCCATCCTACAAAAACAGAAATTAAGTTCGACAATGAGAAAGCAATTTATGCCATCTTAAGAGCCACAGTAAAACATAGTTTAGGTCAATATAATGTAGCACCTTTATTAGATTTTAACAGGGACAGCAACTTAGACACTCCGTATCAATATAGTGATAAGAAAACGACATCAGTTCCAAAGATTACTGTCGATCCAAATTTTAACCCATTTAAAACTGAGCAAGGAAACTATCAACCAAAAAGTACTTCTTTCCAAAAAGAGACTTCTAATTGGGAAGCTTTATACACTTCTACAGATACTATTGAGGCTTCTAACCAAGAAGAATTATTTTATCAAGAGCAAGAAACTGAAACAGGTAAAACTTTTCAAATTCAGAAAAAATATTTATTGAGCTCAATAAAATCTGGAATGGTGTTAATACATCAATCATTAGCGCATCAACGTGTGTTGTATGAAGAATTTTTAGAGAGTATTACCGTTCATGAAGCAATGAGCCAACAATTATTATTTCCTGTACACATATCATTTTCTAAAACAGATACAGAAATGATTCAATCAATGAAAGCCGATTTAGAAAACACGGGCTTTTTATTTGAATCTATTACAGAGGAAGCAATTGTTGTAAAGGGGATCCCGACTTCAATAACAGAAAGTCAGATTTCTTTGATTTTAGAGCAATTATTAGACGATATGAAACTAGAAGTGCCAGAAACTAGTTTTAGTCATTTTGATGTAATGGCAAAATCTTTTGCAAAATCATTGGCCATAAAAACGGGTACAGTATTAAACAGTAAAGAACAAGAAACCTTGGTAAACGATTTGTTTTCGTGCAAAGAGCCATCTGTTTCTCCGTTTGGAAAAGCTACTTTTAAAACATTAACAATTAAAGAAATTGATGCTATTTTTAATAGTCATTAAATAAAAGATATGGGTAGAATTACAGAAGCCATAAAGCATTTAATTATAATTAACGTTATATTTTTTGCTATTCCAGAGTTGATGAAATTAGACATCGCTCAATATTTAGCGTTGTATTTTCCGAAAAACGATAACTTCGGGCTTTGGCAATACGTGTCACACATGTTTATGCATGGAAGCTTTATGCACATTGCATTTAACATGTATGCGCTTTGGGCATTTGGGACACCTCTTGAACAAATGTGGGGCAAAAACAAATTTTTATTCTTCTATTTCTCTGCCGGATTAGGTGCTGGAATTATTTACACTTTGGTAAATTACTTTCAGTTTAACGGAGTGTATGAGCAATTAATTAATATGGGAATATCGAGTAGCGAAATTCAATCTATTTTAGATTCTGGTAGATACAATGATGCTGCCATCTCTTTAAGCAATAAAGAAATGAGTGAGTTTTACAGCTTGTATCATACACCTGCAGTTGGTGCTTCTGGAGCAGTTTATGGAATTTTAGTTGCCTTTGGAATGACGTTTCCGAATGCAAAACTAGCCTTGATATTTTTCCCAGTTCCTATTGCTGCAAAATATTTTATTCCGGTAATGTTATTGGGGGATGTTTTCTTTGGAGTTACAAAATACTCAGTTGGAAATATAGCTCATTTTGCACATATTGGAGGTGCTTTAATCGGTTTTATAATTGCCTGGTACTGGAAAAAAAATCAATTTAGAACACATTAATGAGTCTTATTAACAACATACAAACACGTTTTAGACAAGCTAATATTGTAGAGAAATTCATTACAATAAACCTTGGGGTATTTTTTCTTGTTTTTTTATTAAACACAGTCGGTTTCTTATTTCAAACAAATAATTCATTAGTAAATTGGCTTATTTTACCAGCTACTTTTGATGCTTTTATCCTAAAACCCTGGACCATTATCACTTATGGTTTTGTGCATGTAGAGTTTCTACACATTTTAATGAATTTAATTTCATTGTATTTTGTAGGCAATTTATTCATCAACTATTTTACTCCAAGACAGTTCATTTCATTTTATGTATTAGGAACATTGTTTGGAGGGCTGGTATTTATGTTGAGTTATAATATTTTCCCAGCTTTTGAAAGTGACGTTTCAAATAGTGTACTATTAGGTGCATCTGCTGGAGTATCAGCTATTTTTGTTGGAATTGCAACCTACATTCCCAATCATCAATTTAAAATCCCTTTGATTGGTTATATCAAGCTTTGGCATTTAGCTGCAGTTTGGATTGTTTTAGATGTTATTCAAATTCCGGCTGGCAATGCTGGTGGCCATCTAGCACATATTGGCGGTGCTTTATTTGGGTTTCTATATGTGAATCAGGCTAGCAATGTCAATAACAAGATTTGGAGTAAAATTTCTAGTTTTTTCACCTCTAAAAAAGGACCATTAAGAACAGTCTACAAATCAAAAAAAGCAACACCAAAAAAACAAACAAATACTACGTACAAGCAGCAAAAAATAAATATTATTTTAGATAAAATTAGTAAATCTGGTTACGATACGTTGTCTCAAGATGAAAAAGACTTTTTATTTAAACAAGGGAAATAGCCTATGAAAAAACTATCATTTTTAGATAAGTTGATTTTTAGTGTCAATTCTATCTTGGCAACACTATTATTGTTGTCATATATAGTTCCTTATATTTCTCCAAAAACATTTTCGCTATTATCTATTGTTAGCTTAGCTGTTCCTGTTTTAATCATTTTAAACATATTGTTTTTAATCTATTGGCTTGTAAAACTAAAAAAACAGCTTGTCATTTCTGGTATTGTATTAATTTTTGGATGGATGATTTCTTCTTCTTTTTATGAGTTCTCTGAAAAGAAGGTTTTATTAAACGATGACATCAAGGTAATGAGCTATAATGTACGCATGTTTAACCATTACAAGTGGAATGAAGATACAGAGCTTGCTCAAAAAACATTTGATTTTATTTCAGAAAAATCGCCTGACATTTTAATGCTTCAAGAATTTTATGATTCGCCAGCTATTAGCTTTTCATATCCATTCAAGTACATTAAAACAAAATCAAAAAAGAATAAGTTTGGGCTGGCAATTTACTCAAAATATCAAATTATCAATTCTGGATCATTAGATTTAGAAAACAGTGCAAACAATATTATTTTTGCTGATATTATAAAAGATGAAGACACTATTAGATTGTATAATATACATTTAGAATCTTTAAAAATCAATCCAAACAAAGAACATTTTGGAGAAGAAAACAATGAAAAATTATTAGGAAGATTACAAACTACTTTTAAAAAACAAGCGTCACAAGTAGCGATTTTTTTAAGCCATGAAAAAACTTGGAGTGGTAAAAAAGTAATTGGTGGCGACTTTAACAACACTGCTTTTTCTTGGGTATACAACAACATTAGTAGTCATAAAAAAGATGCTTTTGTAGAAGCCGGAAAAGGCTTTGGAAAAACATTTGATTACTCTTTTCCAATGCGAATTGATTTTATTTTAACAAGTCAAGAAATAGAAATCAATCACTTTACAACCTTTGACGAAAAGTTTTCTGACCACTTCCCTATTCAGGCTAGAATTAATTGGTAGCTATTGCTCAAAACCATATTCACGTTCCACTTTACAAATTCGTAATTGGTATTTTTTATACCAAGTACCTCTCCCCTTTTCTCTAGCTTCTGTATGTTCAATATTATTTTTCCATAGCACAATTGCATCTAGGCTTTCCCAATAAGAAACAGTAATTCCTACTTCATTTCTTGCTGATTCAATTCCTAAATAACCTGGTTGTTGCTTAGCCAACTCTTCCATTCTAAACGCTGTTTTTTCATAACCTTCAAGATTATCGCTTAATAAGGTTGAAAAAATAACAGCATAATAAGGCGCTTGTAAACTATCTATAATCATAAATATAATTAGTATTTTTGTAGACTATAAAAGTACCAAAATGAACACAGATAAAAAAGTAGCTTTTTATACTTTAGGATGTAAATTAAACTTCTCTGAAACCTCAACGATTGCACGTAGTTTTGTAAATGAAGGTTTTGAGCGTGTTGAATTTGATGAAGAAGCAGATGTATATGTAATTAATACATGTTCGGTAACAGATAATGCTGATAAGCGTTTTAAATCGATCGTAAGATCTGCTTTAAAGAGTAATGAAGATGCATTTATAATTGGGGTTGGTTGTTATGCACAACTAAAACCAGAAGAATTAGCAAATGTTGATGGTGTAGATTTGGTATTGGGAGCAACAGAGAAATTCAATGTCACAAGTTATATCAACGATCTAACTAAAAATGATATTGGCGAAGTACATTCTTGTGAAATTGAAGAAGCAGATACGTATGTAGGTGCCTACTCAATTGGAGATAGAACACGTGCGTTTTTAAAAGTACAAGATGGATGTGATTATAAATGCACCTATTGTACTATTCCGTTAGCTCGTGGAATTTCACGTAGTGATACCGTAGAAAACGTATTAAAAAATGCCAAAGAAATTTCTGAAAGAGGTATTAAAGAAATCGTATTGACTGGTGTTAACATTGGTGATTATGGTAAAGGTGAATTTGGAAATAAAAAACATGAACACACCTTTTCAGAATTGGTAAAAGAATTAGATAATGTAGAAGGAATTCACCGTTTACGAATCTCATCTATAGAGCCAAATTTATTAAAAGATGAAACCATAGAATTTGTTGCAAATTCAAAGACATTTGTTCCTCATTTTCACATTCCACTACAATCTGGAAGCGATGAATTATTAAAGAAAATGAAACGACGTTATTTACGTCAAACCTATACAGATAGAGTTGCTAAAATTAAAGAAGTAATGCCAAACGCCTGTATTGGTGTTGATGTAATTGTTGGTTTCCCTGGAGAAACTGACGAGCTATTTTTAGAAACTTACAACTACTTAAACGAACAAGATATTTCGTATTTACATGTATTTACCTATTCTGAAAGACCAAATACAGAAGCCGTTGATATGGATGGTGTTGTGCCTAAAAAAGTGCGTGCAAAACGCAGCAAAATGTTGCGAGGTTTGTCTGTTAAAAAACGAAGATCTTTTTACGAAAGCCAGTTAGGAAACACAACAAGCGTATTATTTGAAAGCGAAAATAAAGAAGGATTTATTCAAGGTTTTACAGAGAATTATGTCAAAGTAAAAACACCTTGGAATCCAGAGTTTGTAAATACAATTCACGAAATTACTTTAACAACTATAGATGAAGATGGTTTGGTGCGTTTTGATTTTGTAAACGAAACTGTAAACGTATAAGCATGTCTAAAACACACATTTATTTTGTACCTGGCATGGCTGCCAACAGCAAGATATTTGAGTATTTACAATTAGATAGTAATATATATGAACTTCATTTTTTAGAATGGAAAATACCGACTTCTAAAAATGAATCCATTGAATCATATGCACAAAGAATGTGTGCTGAAATCACAAATAAAAACCCCGTTTTAATTGGAGTATCATTTGGTGGTGTAATGGCTCAAGAAATGAGCAAATTGATAACCACTAAGAAAGTGATTATCATTTCTAGTGTAAAATCAAACTTAGAGTTTCCAAAAAGATTAAAATTAGTAGTTGCGACAAAAGTTTATAAATTATTTCCGGCAAAATTTATTGAAAACTTAGATTCCTATATCGATTATTTTCTAGGCGATTATCAGAAGCATAAAATCGAAGCGTACAAGAAGTACATGTCGGTTAGAAATGCTGACTATCTGTATTGGGCTATTTATACTGTTTTACATTGGAAACAAGAAGCTACAGTTGATAACATTTCTCATATTCATGGAACATCAGATGGTATTTTCCCAATAAAAAACATCGAAAATCCAATAAAAATTGAGAACGGAACACATGCCATGATCTTAACAAAAGCTAAAAAAATAGCTTCAGAAATTGACAAAATTTTAACTTGCTAATACCATTCTAATTAAATACTTTTATAAGATACTTTTTAACCTCTTGTCTTATGAAAACATCTGTTCGAATCTTGTCTTTAAGTGCTCTGGTAATTACTACCGTATTATTAACAAATGCCATTAGCACACAAAATATTAGTGAACCTAAAAATACTAGTGATACTTATAAGATAAAGGCACTAAAACTACCACCAAACTTAAATTTGGCTGGAGAAAGAGTTCCCTTAGAAATGCCAGACATTAAAGAGCGAATGGATAGAGAGTTGTTGGTAAACACGTATTGGCAATCTAATGGTTTGCTACTGATAAAAAGAGTGCATAAATACTTTCCTGTTTTAGAACCGTTGTTAAAAAAATACGGTTTGCCAGATGACTTTAAGTATTTAGCGGTTGCAGAAAGTGCTCTAATTGACGAAACTTCTTCTGTTGGAGCGGCTGGAATGTGGCATTTCATGAGAAGTACAGGAAAAGAATACGGGTTAGAAATTAATAAAAATGTAGATGAACGATACAACATTGAAAAATCCACAAAAGTTGCTGCCGAATATTTAATTAAAGCAAAAGAACGCTTAGGTAGTTGGACTTTGGCCGCTGCAGCTTATAATGCTGGAAATTACGGGATTGCTAAAAGATTAAAAGCACAAGGCGTTACCAATTATTATGATGCGTTGTTACCAGACGAAACAGAAAGATATGTGTTAAGAATTATTGCATTAAAGGAAGTGTTATCACATCCAAAAAAATACGGATTCATCTTTGATCAAAGCGATTTATATACGCTACAAAAAACACGAACTGTAAAAGTAGATACTGTAATTACCAATATTGCAAATTTCGCAAAACACTTTGGCACCAACTATAAAGAACTAAAATTACACAATCCTTGGTTGAGACAGAATAAGCTAAACAACAAGTCTAGGAAAGTCTACGAGATTAAGGTTCCTGTGAAATAGTAGTTGGAGGAAATTTAAAAAAACTGAACCTTATATTTTCAACTATTTATAAATACAAAATTCGTGTTTATTTCACTTCAATAAACCTATAGTTGATTTATTTAAAACCAAATAACATCCTAAAAATAGGCAAATAAAAAAAGCCTATCATAGAATGATAGGCTTTTCAAAAAATTAATAAGATATATATTATATAACTTTTACATTTACTGCATTTAATCCTTTTTTTCCTTCTTGTAAATCGAACTCAACCTCATCGTTTTCACGAATTTCATCAATCAATCCTGTTACGTGTACAAAATGTTCTTTGTTGTTTCCTTCTTCAGTGATAAATCCAAATCCTTTAGATTCGTTGAAAAATTTTACGATACCTTTACTCATAATATTGTTATTTTGCGTTGCCAATTTAATTACAGGCAACAATTTATTGAAGTGCAAATATACACTAAGTAATTAATAAAACAGTAATTAATTGATTTTCTTTTATTTTCACTAACTATCTATGAATTAGAGGATTCGCTTTACCCTACCAACAATACCAGATTCTAGTTGCACTTTTATTCCGTGTGGGTGATTAGGAGAATTCGTTAATAAGCGTTTTACAACTCCTTCTGTTAACTCACCAGTACGTTGGTGATTTTTTTGAACAACAGATACTTCTGATCCAATTTTAATATTTGTTCTTTTTGTACCGTCCATTTAGAGATTCGATTTTACAGATTCATATTCAGAAACAATTTCATTTAGTACATCTTTTGCCGATTTTATTTCATGTATCAACCCAGCAACTTGACCAATTTCTAATTCGCCATTATCCAAATCGCCTTCAAACATTCCTTTTTTAGCTCTTGCTCTTCCTAGTAACTCTTTGATTTCTTCAACTGTAGGATTGTGTTGATATAATTCTTGTACTTGATGGTAAAACTTATTTTTAACCAAACGAACTGGAGCCAACTCTTTTAGAGTTAACTGAGTATCACCATCTTTTAACCTTGTTATTTTTTGTTTAAAGTTTTCGTGAGCTGAAGATTCTTTGGTCGCAGCAAATCTACTTCCAATTTGAACTCCGTCTGCTCCAAGAACAGTCGCAGCTAGCATACCTCTTCCTGTTCCAATTCCGCCAGCAGCAATCACTGGAATTTTTACATTTTCTTTTACCATCGGAATTAAGGTAAACGTAGTGGTTTCTTCACGCCCGTTATGCCCACCTGCTTCAAACCCTTCACAGACAACTGCATCTACTCCTGCTGCTTCTGCTTTTAAAGCAAACTTTACAGAACTTACTACGTGCACAACAGTAATTCCTTTTTCTTTTAAGAAAGAGGTCCATATTTTTGGGTTTCCTGCGGATGTAAAAACAATTTTCACACCTTCTTCAACAATAATATCCATGATTTTTTTAATATCTGGATACAACATTGGTACGTTTACACCAAATGGTTTGTTTGTCGCCTTCTTACATTTCTGAATGTGCTCTCTTAATACATCTGGATACATTGATCCAGCTCCAATCAAACCCAATCCACCAGCATTAGAAACTGCTGAGGCTAATTTATAACCCGAAACCCAAATCATTCCTCCTTGAACGATTGGATATTTTATTTTAAAAAGTTGTGTGATATTTTGTTGCATTTACCTTTTTACTAACTTAATTGTCTTTTGTTGATTTCCATTTGTAATTCTCAGAATATAAATTCCTGAATTTAAACTTGAAACATTGATTGTTTTACTTTGTAATCCTTTCTTTTCAAACACCTTCTTTCCAATCACATTATATATCTGAACACCAAACTGACTCAAATATTGGCTGTTAGATTGGATAGTAAAGGTATTATTTACAGGATTTGGAAAAACAGTTGTTCTGGCTTCAAAATCCGCATCCTCAATACTTAATACTTTTGCATACGCGGTTTCAAAATTCGGAATTCCATAACCATATTGTTCATGTGGATTGTTATATCGATCTCCAGACTCACGAATGCGTTGCATGATTTGCATGTTTGTTAAATGCGGAAATGCTTGCCAAAAACAAGCAACAACTCCTGTCATTACTGGTGATGAAAAAGAAGTTCCGTTTGATGTATATGGATTCCCTGAAGAATGACTAATGACATACACATTTTGCCCTTGTGCCAGTACATCTGGCTTTACACGATTATCTGCAGTTGGTCCAAAAGAACTAAAAGCTGCAATTGTTTCTGATGCGTTTACTGCTCCAACTGTAAAGACCGAAGTTGCATCTGCAGGAGCTCCCATATATTTCCAAGCATCATTTCCTGAATTTCCAGCAGCATTTACTAATATCATTCCACGAGAAACGCCAATTTCAGCACCACGTGTAATAAAAGCTGTTTCCCCATTCATATCTGCATAAGTATAATCGTAATTAGCATTATCAAAAGTTGTATATCCTAATGAAGTATTGATCACATCAACACCTAAACTATCTGCTCTTTCTGCTGCTTCAACCCATAAACTTTCTTCTAAAGGCACTTCATTTACTGCATCTTCAGTTCTAAATAAATAAAAAGAAGCATCTGGTGCTGTCCCTACAAACTGCCCATCAAGATATCCACCAATATCTGACAACACATTGGTTCCGTGATTGTGTCCTGAATAAAAATTAGCACTTCTTTCAACAAAATCATAACCTCCTAAAATCTGATTGTTATCACGTAAACGTTTAAATGCTGCTAATGAATTTACATTCGGGAATCCAGCATCAATAACTGCAATATGCATTCCTGCTCCTGTATACCCTTGTTGATGTAAATAATCTCCTTTCAACATTGAAATTTGATTTGCAGCATTTCCGTAATTAAAATCGGTTTTTATTTTAGCAAATTTATTTTTACTTTTTGCTTTTGACGAACGTTGAGATACTTTCCCTTTGGCATTTAAGTTATTATTTGCAAATTCAATTTCATCAACAAAAGAAAAGGTTGTTTTTAAATTACTAATATCTGCTTGTATTCCTTGTACATGAATTGCGTTTAACCATTTAGATTTTGCCAACACTGTGATTCCTGTAGCATTTTTAATTTGTGTATAATAAGTAGCTTCTAATGGGACATCTTTATTATCTAATGCAACATTTTGACGCGTTCTTCTATCTAAAGCCCGTTGAGATAACATTGTTAAAGGTGTTGCTAAATAAGTTGCAGAACTTGGTTTATCTTTTAGAAAAACCCAAGCATCCTCTTGAGCTAAAAGCTGAAGTGAAATTAAAAAAACGAATACGTGAAGTAGATTCTTCATGGCTAAAATTTTGTTCCTCGAAAATACTACTTTTTCAACTATTTTTGATAGTGATTAAGAAATTACTCCTGAACCTAGCAGTTCTTCATTTTGATACCAAGCAACAAATTGTCCTTCGGTAATTGCAGACTGTTTATTATCAAACTCAACATACAAACCATTCTTTACTTTATGTAAAGTTGCTTTTTCTAATGTTTGTCGATACCGTATTCTAGCTTCTACTTCTAAAGTTTCTCCAACTTTTAAAGCGATGTCTTCACGAACCCAATGCAATTCTTCGTTGGTTACAAATAATACATTTCTGTACAACCCTTTATGGTTTTTACCTTCACCAGCATAAATTACATTCTCATTCACATCAGTATCGATCACATACAATGCTTCTTTGGTTCCTCCAACATCTAAACCTTTTCGTTGTCCTTTTGTAAAGTAATGTGCTCCTTGATGCTTTCCAACTACTTTTCCGTCTTCTATAGCATACTTGAATTTTGTTCCATAAAAAGCCAGCTCTTCTTCTTTATTTGAAAACGCTGGAATAGCTTTATTATAGATATCAGAATCTTGTGGAATTGTTACGATAACTCCTTCTTTAGGTTGTAGTTTTTGCTGTAAAAATTCTGGCAATCGAACTTTACCTATAAAACATAATCCTTGAGAATCTTTTTTATCCGCAGTAATTAAATCTGCTTTTTTTGCAATTTCTCTAACTTCTGGCTTGGTTAACTCGCCAATAGGAAATAATGCTTTTGTTAATTGCTGTTGAGATAATTGACATAAAAAATAAGACTGATCTTTATTGACATCTTTTCCAGCCAATAATTTATATACCATTTGTCCGTCAATTTCTTCTTCTCCTTTTCTACAATAATGACCAGTTGCTACGTAATCTGCACCTAGATTAAGAGCGATATCCATAAAGACATCAAACTTAATTTCACGATTACATAATACATCTGGATTTGGTGTTCTTCCTTTTTCATATTCATCAAACATGTAATCAACAATACGATCTTTGTATTGCTCACTTAAATCTACAACCTGAAAAGGGATTCCTAATTTATCAGCAACAATCATAGCATCGTTACTATCTTCTAACCATGGACACTCATTAGAAATGGTTACAGAATCATCGTGCCAGTTTTTCATAAACAGCCCAATAACTTCATATCCTTGTTCTTTTAATAAATAGGCAGTTACACTACTATCTACACCTCCAGAAAGCCCTACAATTACTCGTTTCATTATTTTTGATAAAATTGACTGCAAAGATACAAATCAATTCTCAAAAAAGAACATTGAATTTATTGATGTATTGATAAGGGAAAGCTATTTGTTTTTATGTTGTATTTTGTTTTTTCGAGACTCTCTTTTCTTTTTATCGTCTACTTTTTCTCCATCTAAATAAAACTCCCATTTACCAACGCGTTTTCCATCTTTATACATGCCTCTTTCTTTAAGGCTTCCACTTAATTCAAAGTATTTTGCCAAGCCATTTGCCTTTCCGTATTCAAATAAAACGTCTTCTATTAAAATTTCTTTATCAGAGTATTTTTTTGATGCTCCATGTAGCAATCCATTTTTATAGATTGATTCTTCAGCTTTTTTTCCGTTGCTTTTAAAGTAGATGGTTACTTTACCTTCTAATTTTCCATCAACATAGAATTCTTCAGAAAACACTTTTCCTGTAACGTAATAGTACATCCATTTCCCTATTCTATTCTTTCTTACGAACTTCCCTACAGTTCTTAACTTTCCATTATCATAAAAATATTTTATATTAATGGTATCTGAATCTTTATCAAAGATTTTAATTGCTTCTGGAAAGCGAGAAGTTTTTATACTATAAAACTTAAAAGTGCCTATTTCTTTACCATCTTTAAACTGCCCGATATATCGAAGCCTTTTATTTGGATAATACTTTCTCCATGTACCTGTTCTTTTTTTATTTTCATCAAATTGATTAAAACTCTGTCCTTTTACAATACCAGAGCTTAAAAAACATAAAAATAGTAAGCAAACAAAAAATAGTCTTTTTATATTTATCATCTTTAAAAATTAATAGGGTAAATATACATAACAAGTGCAAATGGATAAAAATTATTTAATATCAATTTTAAATAATATGCAAAACCCTAAAAGGGAAAACAGACAAACTGCTGCTAATATTGTGTATGCTAATCAAGAATTATTTCAACACCTTGTTTCTCTTACATTTACTGTTGATGATAAGATCTCTATTAAAGCTGCTTGGGTCTTAGAATGGATTTGTACTCATGGTAGATTACCTTGGATACTTCCTCATTTAGATGAGTTTACAGAAAACATCTCTAAAGTGACTTTTGATAGCGCCATAAGACCCTGTGCTAAAATCTGTGAATATATTGCAACCGCTTATACTTCAAAAACTGAAAATGATTTTAAAGAATGTTTATCCGATACTCATATAGAAACCATTATTGAAACTGGTTTTGATTGGTTAATCACTCCCCAAAAGATAGCAGTTAGAGCATATACTATGACATCTTTGTATTTATTTGGATTTCAAAAAGAGTGGGTACATCCAGAACTGGAACATTTAATTAGTACTAAAATCATTAAAGAAAGTGCAGGTTGTAAAGCGAGAGGGAACAAGATTTTAGCATTGATAAAAAAGCATCAAAAAAACTAAAAAAGCACTACTAAAGTTTGTATAAATCAGTATTTTTGCAGCTTTATAACACAACACAACTACAATGAGCTTAAACGAATTAAATGCTATCTCTCCAATTGATGGAAGATATAGAAATAAAGTAGCAAAATTAGCAGATTTTTATTCAGAAGAATCTCTAATAAAATATAGAGTAAAAGTAGAAATTGAATACTTTATTGCTTTGTGTGAAATTCCGTTACCTCAACTACAAGATTTTAATACAGATTTGTTTGCTGATTTACGTAAAATCTATACCGATTTTTCTACTGAAGATGCACAAAAAATCAAAGATATTGAAAAAGTTACCAATCACGATGTGAAAGCAGTTGAGTACTTTATCAAAGAAGAATTTGACAAGCTTAGCTTGATTAAGTATAAAGAGTTTATCCACTTCGGATTGACTTCTCAAGACATAAACAATACGGCAATTCCGTTATCAATCAAAGATTCTATCGAGGCAACATATGTTCCTGCTTTACAAGAATTGATTGCAAAACTAAAAGAGTTATCTATTGAGTGGAGCGATGTTTCTATGTTGGCAAGAACACATGGACAACCAGCTTCTCCTACACGTTTAGGGAAAGAAATCGCTGTTTTTGTAACCCGTTTAAATGAGCAAGTAAAGTATTTCAATACCATTCCGAATGCTGCAAAATTTGGTGGTGCTACTGGAAATTACAATGCACATCATGTTGCCTATCCAAACATCGACTGGAAAGATTTCGGAACGAATTTTGTTCAAAACAAATTAGGTTTACACCATTCATATCCAACAACTCAAATTGAGCATTACGATCATTTGGCTTCTTTATTTGATGCAATGAAAAGAATCAACACCATTATCTTAGATTTAGACAAAGATATTTGGACCTATGTTGCCATGGATTATTTCAAACAAAAAATTAAAGCTGGAGAAATTGGTTCTTCTGCAATGCCACATAAAGTAAACCCTATCGATTTTGAAAACTCTGAAGGAAACTTAGGAATGGCAAATGCTATTTTTGAGCATTTAGCAGCAAAATTGCCTATTTCTAGAATGCAACGCGATTTAACAGACAGTACGGTTTTACGTAATGTTGGTGTCCCTTTCGGACATACATTAATTGGATTTAGTTCTACTTTAAAAGGATTGAATAAATTATTATTGAATAGAGAAAAGTTTGAACAAGATTTAGAAAACAATTGGGCTGTTGTAGCTGAAGCAATTCAGACTATCCTTAGAAGAGAGGCATATCCAAATCCTTATGAAGCTTTAAAAGGATTGACAAGAACAAACGAAAAAATTACACAAAATTCAATTGCTAACTTTATTGATACATTAGAAGTTTCTGATGCTATTAAAGCTGAATTGAAAGTTATTACACCCGCTAATTTTACAGGTATTTAATGAGAAAATTATTATTTTTAGTCGTATTTATTTCTATAGCTGTTTCATGTAAAGATGTACCTGTAATAGATAACAATAACATCTTTAAAACTGGGGTTTTTGAAATTCCTGCAGGGAAAAATTTTGTTAAGGAAACAATTATTAGAAAAGATAGTATTCAAATTAGCAAGTACGAAGATCATATAGATACATTGTCTATTAAGTGGAAAAACAACTTTTTTTACACGCTTAAATATATCAATCCTAAAAATGAAATTCAAAAAGACCCAATGTTTGTTCAAATCAACAAAGTGTATGAAAACTCTTATGATTTTACAGTAAAAATTGGTTTTTCTAATTTCTCTACTAAAGGAACTATTCATAAAGTAAAATAACTATGGAAATTTTCACTCAAGTTGATACTTGGATTGCACTATTAACGCTTACTTTTTTAGAAATTATTTTAGGTATAGATAATATTATTTTCATATCGATATCAACAAGTAAACTTCCAGAAAAACTACAAAGAAAAGCTACAAATATAGGTTTGGCATTGGCCATGGTTTTTAGAATTATTTTATTGTTAGGAGTCTCTTACTTAATAGCGATGAAAGAACCTTGGTTTACTATTAACACCTCTTGGTTAACTACAGAAATTACAGGACAAAGCATTATTCTAATTTTAGGAGGTATCTTTTTACTATACAAAAGCACCAGTGAAATACACCATAAAGTTGAAGGGGTTACAGAAGGAGAAGAAGCTCCCAAAAAGAAAACCTCTACCTTGTCAAAAGTAATTGTTCAAATTGTTTTAATTGATATTGTATTTTCATTTGACTCGGTTTTAACAGCCGTTGGAATGACAAATGGTGTTGAGGGTGCTTTGATAATTATGATTACTGCAGTAATTATTTCTATGTTAATTATGATGGTATTTGCAAATCCTGTTAGTCAGTTTGTAAACAAACATCCAACAATACAAATGTTGGCATTGTCTTTCTTAATATTGATTGGTTTTATGTTAATTACAGAAGGAGCACATTTAGCAAATACAGTTATATTTAAGCAGCATATAGGAGCAATTCCCAAAGGATATTTGTATTTTGCCATTGCTTTCTCTTTAGGAGTGGAAGCATTAAACATGAGAATTAGAAAGAAAAAATAATTTCTATCAGTCAATTAAAAAAACATATCACTCTTTTAGCAATCGCAGTTTTGCTTTTGCCATCTGCAATTCAATTGGTTCACGCTTTAGAGAATCATGAGCATACGGTATGTGTTTCTAAGACAGATACACACATACATGCTAATGAGTTTGATTGTGATATTTTTCATAGACCACATCAAACATTAGGTTATGAACTTCCATCTACTTTAGATGTTATTCCTACTCATTATTACACTACAACTTCTAAAGAAATTCCTCAGGTTTTTCTTGTCGTTTTTCAAAACAAGAAGAATCCAAGAGGCCCACCATTTTTTATTGTTTAAACACTTTTCGTCTTTTTAAAGACCAAACTACATTACAAACAATAAAATAAAACTATAATGAAAATAGTAATAAATGCCTTATTTATATTAGGTTTTTTATCTGTTGCTGCACAAAATAAATTTTCAGGAACAATAACAGATACACAAAATGAATCTTTATTTGGCGTAGATATATACGCTACAGAAATACACAAAGGAACAGTTACAGGTGAGAATGGTAACTACACATTAAAAAACTTACCCAATGGCATCGTAAAAATCTCTTTCTCCTATTTGGGATACCAAACAATTAGCAAATCTTTTAACTTTAATAATAAAGATATCGTGTTTGATTTTCACATGATAGAATCTGTTTTTAAAATTGATGAAGTAATCATTTCAACACCCTTCAATAAATTACAGTCAGAAAATGTAATGAAAGTTGAAAGATTAACAGCCGCTTCAATTAAAAGAACTGGCGCTCCAACACTTATTGCTGGATTAGAAAATATAGCTGGAGTTACACAAATATCTACCGGAACATCTATTGGAAAACCAGTAATTAGAGGTTTAAGTGGCAATAGAGTTTTGGTCTATGCCCAAGGTGTTCGATTAGAAAATCAACAATTTGGAGACGAACACGGTTTGGGATTAAACAGTGGCGGAATTGAAAGTATTGAGGTAATTAAAGGACCTGCTTCTCTTTTGTATGGATCAGATGCATTAGGTGGCGTCTTATATTTGAATCCAGAAAAATTTGCTCCAGTAGATAAAGTGAGCGCTTCTGTAAACCAGCAGTTTTTTAGTAACACTCTTGGAAGCAATACTTCTATTGGATTTAAAACCTCTTCAGAAAAACTAAAATTTCTTGCAAGAATAGGTTCAAATGTTCATGCTGATTATAAAACGCCATTAGATAAACGAGTTACAAACACTCGGTTTAAAGAGAATGATTTTAAACTTGGCTTAGGGTTTAACTCAACCAATTACACAAACGAGTTTAGATATAATTATAATCAAACTACACTAGGAATTACTGAAGGAATTGGAACACAAACGACCAATAGAACTCCCGAAGAACCATTTCAAAAAATAGACAATCATATTTTTAGTTTACACAATCATTTTTTCTTTAAGAATTCTAAGTTAGATGTTGATGTAGGATATATTTTTAATGACAGAAACGAATTTGAAGAGCACCATGATGATGATTCTCATCATGATGAAGAGGAAGAGCCAGCTTTACGTTTAAAGTTAAAAACATTTAATTATAATGTAAAGTATCATTTACCAACTTTTAAAAACGGAATTGAAAGTATTTTAGGGTTGCAAGGAATGTCTCAATCCAACAAAAACTTAGGAGAAGAATTGTTAATTCCGAATGCCAAGATTAATGATATTGGAATGTTCTACACCATACATAAGCTATGGAACACCTCTTCTATACAAGCTGGAGTTCGATTTGATGCAAGATCTTTAAAGACAGAAAAACATACCATTGTTCATGATGGTGATATTCATGAATTCAACGCTTTAGACAACAATTACACTAGCTTTACGGCTTCTTTAGGATACAAGTTTCTACTGTTTGACACAGTTACAACTCGTATTAATACAGCAAGTGGGTTTAGAGCTCCAAACTTAGCCGAATTAACTTCTAATGGAGTACATCATGGAACCAATCGTTTTGAAGTAGGAAATTCAAATTTAGCCAATGAGAAAAACATTCAGTTAGATATTTCTTTAGAGTACAAAACAGATCATATAGAGCTTTTTGGAAATGGTTTTTACAATCATTTAAGCGATTATATTTACTTAGCACCAACTGGAGCTATTGAAGACGATGCACCTGTTTTTGAGTACACTCAAAACAATGCCAAATTATTTGGTGGAGAATTTGGATTCCATTTACATCCACATCCGATAGATTGGTTGCATTTAGAAAGTAGTTTTGAAATAGTGATTGGAAAACAACAAAGCGGTGCGTATTTACCCTTAATTCCAGCTAATACATTTAAGAATACAATCAGAACTGAATTTGAAATTAAAAACTGGCTTAAAAACGGGTATTCTAATATTACTCTAACCTCTACAATGAAACAAGATAATGTGAATCTATTTGAAAAACCAACAAATAGCTATCAACTGGTTTCTTTTGGTTTTGGAGGAGACGTAAGCATAAACTCATTCCGATTTAACACCACTTTTTCAATTAACAATTTATTCAACACCAAGTATATTCACCATTTATCTCGTTTAAAATCTGAAGAGATTTTAAATGCAGGTAGAAATATAGTGTTAGGATTTAGTTTTAAAGTGTAAGGAACACATCATCTATTTTTAAAAGCGTTGCTAGAGAGCAACGCTTTTTTTGTTTCTACCTGAAATTAAAAACGGGTAAAAGTACGTGTATCAATTTCATTCATTAATTATAGATTTATAGGTAGTATACAATTACTTAATTTAAACTTCAAAATATGGCATTTTTAACAAGGAATCAAATTAAAGAGATTGTAAAAAAATCTCTTGAGAATGTAGCTGACTTTGATGGCGATATTGAAGAGTTTCCAAGCAATGATTTTACCAGCATGCATCAATTATCTAAGCAAAAATTTTTAGAAGCTTTAAAAACTAATATTAATGAACATCAATATTATAACCCGATTGGACAGGTAGCTGAAGGCAAACATTATGATGTTGCGCTATCAATTCATGAATTTAGTCAATGGAATAATATTACTGATTGCATCAATTATATTAAGGAGTATCACACTGCACTTTGGAACGAATAAATAGAGTTATGAAAAAAAGAATTTTATTATTTGCTTTTGCCTTTATTAATCTAATTAGTGTTGCACAAATAACAACATTAACCTTAAAAGATTTTGACACAAAAATCAATACAGTTGGCAGTAAGTCAATTGAGGTGAATTTATTTTTTAATTTCCCGAATAAATACAAAGATTACATTGTTGATGAAGGAAGTATTAACAATGTTAACTCTTACCTATTAATTGGCAATATAAAAAAGAAAATTACCGAATCCCCTATTAACAAAGGATTGAAATTTTCATTAAATATTGATATAGACAAATTAGCTGAAAGACTAGAAAACATAAGTCTAAATCACCAAATAGAAATTGAGAAAGATATAATATTTGATATCTGGAATAATAACCAAGAGAATACAAGAATAAAAATAATAATTACAAATAATCAAATCACTAAATGGACTAAGAATGCTTTTAATAAATTATCTAAAACCCAAAAAGAAGCTCTAATAAAAGAAAAAGGAGGAGCTGCAATCATAAGCAATAATAGTATTGACATTGGTCATGTTTCTGAGAGTGAATCAGCCTCTGGGAATGCTGAAGTTAATGTAAAATTCAAGTATCAGGATTATTGGAAAAACAGCTCGAAAATTGGATATTCTTTTGAAGGATTATTAAGCACCAATTCTAAAGATTCTTTAAATTATTTTTCTGCATATCCTTTCATTTCTAACTTCGGAAAATTAGGTGGCAAAAACAGTAGTTTTGACATTATTGGTAAGGTTGGTATAGAAGGTAATCAAGCCTTCACAAGCTGGAGGTTTAGTGCAAATGTTTCAATCCAAGGAATTATTCCTAACCTTATTAATTTAACAGCGGGAGAGAACAGGTTGCGACTGAAACCAGTAGTTAATATTGGTATAAAATATTATACTGAAGTAAAAAACAATAGAAAAGTAGTAACAGATAATGAAATTTCAAATCAATTTTTTTCTGATTTTTATTATTACATACCAATTCATAAAACTTTTAGCTTAACTCTAAACGGAAAAGCTTTTTATGATATCAGTAAAAGAATAAATCCCGATAAAAAAATAAATTACAATTTTGATGCCATACTAGGGATGAGTATTGCCAAAGGTTTTAAAACCGTTTTCAAGTACACAAAAGGAAGCAATAGTGTTACTTTTGAAAAAGGAGATTTCTTTAGCATTGGTGTATTATCTGACATACTAAGTGGAATAAATCAATAACTATGAGCACAAATTTCACACAAAACCAAACCATTTTAGATTTGGTCGATCAAATTCCAACAGGAAAAGAATATTCAGATATTCTAGATGCTGAAGGGAATCAATATATAGATTTAGTGCAAGAAGGAGGTGGTGTATTAGGAATTGCGTTGGTTGGTTATACTTATATTTTAGAAAAAGCAGGAATTCGTTTTATGAGTTTGGCAGGTACTTCTGCTGGAGCTATCAACACTATGATGATGGCTGGCTTAGGAAAAATTCAGGAAGAAAAATCAGAAAAAATACTTGCTATTTTAAGCAATCAAAATTTATTTGATTTAGTTGATGGACATCACTCTGTTAGAAAAATAATTAACAAAGCCATTAAAAAAGAAAAAGGATTGGTTTGGATCTTAATTTGGAATGCAAGACGCATCTTTAATACCATGAAAAAAAAGTTAGGGTTGAACCCTGGTTCTTATTTTGAGTCATGGATTACTAAAGAATTAAGTCAGAATAATATCAATACTTTACATGACTTATTCGAATTACGTAAAATTCTTCCTTCTTGCTTAAAGCATAGAGAAACAAATACTAAGGTTACAGATATTGAAGCTAGACTAGCAATTATCACATCAGACATTACAACACATACCAAAACTGTATTTCCAAAAATGGCAAAATTGTATTGGGAAAACCCAGAAACTATTTCGCCATCTATACTTGTCAGAGCATCGATGTCAATTCCGTATTTTTTTGAACCTTTTATAGTAAATGACATACCAGACGAGGGCGATATACATAATTCTGACTGGAAAGATTATGCTAGTTATTCTGGACCTGTTCCTCCTTCTGTAAAATTTGTTGACGGCGGAATGTTGTCAAATTTCCCAATCAATGTTTTTCATAGAGAAGATGGTGGAGTTCCAAGAATGCCAACATTTGGTGCTCGTTTAAGTACCTTCAGAGAAGACTTTAGTACAACTGATAGTACAATGAGTATGAGTATGGCAATGATTAGTACCATGCGTCAAATTCACGATTATGATTTTCTATTACGTAATCCAGATTACAAACAATTAATTTGTAGAATTGGAGCTGATAAAGACTTCAATTGGTTAGACTTTAAGATGTCAGAAGATGATAAGGTGAACTTATTTAATTTAGGAGCAAAAGAAGCCGTGAAATTTCTAAATACTTTCAATTGGCAAGTCTATAAAGAGACTAGACAACTGTAGTTTAATATTCCATTTTAACTTATAGCATTGTATTAAATACATTGCTTTTTTTTATCAAAAAGCATACCGACTTATACTCAAAAAAACAGTACTATTTCACATATTTCGTTTTCTTTAAAGTACTCATTACAATAAATGAAGCCAAGAAGAAAATTGCCAAACACAATACACTCATTTGCATAGATCCAGTAACTGAATTTAAAACCCCAAAGGTGATCATTCCAACAACAATGGCTATCTTTTCTGTAACATCATAAAAACTAAAGTACGTTGCATGATCCTCTGTTTCTGGTAACATTTTAGAATAGGTAGAACGCGATAACGATTGTATTGCTCCCATTACCAATCCTATTAGCCCTCCTAAGCCATAAAAATATAGGTTCACATTTTCTTGATCTTTATTTAACATATATGCAGAAAAACAAACCAACATCCACACAAGAATTGTAAGTTTTAATGCAAAAATATTTCCTTTTTTCTTAGACAATCTAGAGAAAATTGCCGCCCCAGCAATAGCTACAAATTGAACTAATAATATAGCAGAAATTAACTCTGAAGTTTCTAAGCCTAGTTCTTTACTTCCAAAAATACCTGCCATCAAAATAATGGTTTGTACACCAATACTAAATAAGAAGAAACTAATTAAAAATGTTTTTAAAGAAGGTTGATGTTTTAGTTCTTTTAAAACAACCTTTAATTCATTCAAGCCTTTCCATAAAACCTTTTCTCCTTTGTCATATTGTCTCTTTTGGTTTGGTAATTTTTTATAGGTAATCTGTGCAAATCCTAACCACCATAATCCAACTAAAACAAATGTTAATCGCGTTGCTAACCCTTTCTCTAACCCAAAAGTGTCATGCATTTCTACCAATACTAAACATATAATTAGCAATAAAATAGATCCAACATATCCATTGATAAACCCTTTTGCACTCACCCTATCTTGGTCTTCAGGATGTGCAACTTCTGGTAAATATGCATTGTAAAACACAATACTTCCCCAAAAGCCAATACTTGCTAAAATGGTAAATAAAATGGCAACCCAAAGTGTGGTTTCACCATCAAAGAAGAATAAACTCATTACAGACAATGATCCTAACAAACAAAATCCTTTTAAGAAATTTAATTTATTCCCTTTATAATCTGCAATACCAGATAAAATTGGTGACATAAATGCAACAATTAAAAACGAAAATGCCAAGGTATAATCATATAAAGTTGTTGGGTTCCATTGTGTTCCTAAAAAGGTAACTTTACCTTCCATGTTCTGAAAGGATTCAGTCATACTAGAATAATAGATTGGAAACACTGCAGTACTAATTACTAGAGAGTATACTGAATTTGCCCAATCGTAAAAAGCCCAAGCTTTGATTAGTTTTTTATCACCAATTTTTAACATGTAAGTTGAATTTAGTTAGTTTGAGAACACAATATAAACTTTTATCTTGTAATTGGAGTGGCGTTAAACTTTTTTGCAAGGTAGTTACCTCGGGTAAATATGTTTTTAATACAAATACTCTTGATTGAAAAGAAGAATCATTTGTATAAACTGTAAGCAACTTTTAAGATATTCGACCAAAGTTTTAAATCAAAAAAATGAAGAAATTAATCCTAGTTATGTTGATTGGACTATTTTTTAGCTGTACTACTAATGCGCAACAAAAAAAGACATCAACAAAGAAATATAAAATTACTAAAACAGAAACTGAGTGGAGAAATATATTATCAACTGAACAATATAATGTATTAAGAGAATCTGGTACAGAAAGGGCTTTTACGCATCCGTTTAATTACAACAAAGCAATTGGAACTTATGTTTGCGCTGCTTGTAAAACACCTTTATACGAGTCTAAATACAAATATGATTCAAAATCTGGTTGGCCAAGTTTTGATAGAGCAATAAAAGAGAATGTTGAATTAAATGTAGATTATGAAATTGGGTATGCAAGAACAGAGTTAAAGTGTATTACTTGTGGTGGTCATTTAGGGCATTCTTTTGAGGATGGTCCGAGAGAAACTACAGGTGCTAGACATTGCATTAATGGAGCTGCTTTAAAATTTATTCCAAAAAACTAATTCTCCATAAATAGAGAATAACCTATCTTTAGTTTTCAAACTTAAAGGTAAAGGCATGAAAAAACATAAATTTCCAAGTGCACAAACAGTATTGTTATTAATTGCAATTGTTGTTGCATTATTAACTTGGTTAATTCCATCTGGTCAGTTTGATAGATTGTCCTATCAAAAAGAAGACAATACTTTTATTACCACAAATAACAGCGGAAGTAAAACCTTAGAAGCTTCACAAAAAACCTTAACGGAATTAGGAATCAGTATTCCATTAGAGAAGTTTACCTCTGGCGCTATTTACAAACCTATTAGTATTCCTAATACTTATCAAAAGCTAGAAGCAAACCCACAAGGATTTAAAGAACTTGTGTTAGCCCCATTAAAAGGAATTATTCAAGTTGCAGATATTATTATTCTAGTACTTTTTATTGGAGGATTAGTGGCAATTGTGAATTATACTGGCGCTTTTGAAGCTGGTATTTCTAAACTCTCCGTAATTTTTAAAGGGAGAGAATATTTATTAATCATAATTATTACAACTTTGATAGCAATGGGCGGAACTACTTTTGGTTTGGCAGAAGAAACCATTGCCTTCTACCCTATTTTAGTTCCGGTTTTCTTAGCAGCTAAATATGATGCAATTGTGGCATTAGCTTCCATTTACATAGGTTCTTCAATTGGCACTATGGTTTCTACCATCAATCCGTTTAGTACAATTATTGCATCCAATTCTGCTGGAATTAATTGGACAACAGGAATGAATGGGCGATTTATCATGTTGACTGTTGGTTTAATTATTTGTATTCTTTACATCATTAGATATGCACAGCGTGTCAAAAAAGATCCCACAAAATCTCTTATTTTTGATCAAAAGGAAGAAATCGAACAACTATTCTTATACAATAGTACAGAAACTATAAAACTGACGTTTAAATTAAGATTAGTGCTTTTTATATTTGTATCATGTTTTATAGTAATGGTCTATGGAGTAAGTAACTTAGATTGGTGGTTTTTAGAAATGACTGGTGTATTTTTCGTAGGTTCAGTTCTAATCGGTGTTATTATGAGAATTAATGAAACAGTTTTTGTAAATACATTTATTAAAGGCGCAAATGAGCTTTTAGGAGTTGCCTTTATTATCGGTTTGGCTCGTGGAGTAACTGTTTTAATGGAAGATGGATTGATTAGCGACACGTTATTGTTCTACGCAAGTTCTGTTACTGATGGAATGCATAAAGGCCTATTTATTAATACGATGTTATATGTGTATAGTGGTTTGTCATTTTTTATACCATCTTCATCAGGAATGGCAGTTTTAACAATGCCTGTGTTATCTCCTTTAGCAGATGGTGTTGGTATTGGTAGAGAGGCTGTGGTAAATGCTTATCAATATGGAATAGGTTTGTTTGCTTTTATCAATCCAACAGGGATCGTTTTAGCGTCATTGGCAATTGTTAAAGTTAGTTTTGCAAAATGGTTGAAATTTGTAATGCCTTTAGTGATAATTTTAGCCATTCTTTCAATGATAGCATTAACCATTCAAGTATATTTGTAGTATGGATGTAAGTTATTTACCGAGCGTTATCAAACAGTTTGAATACAATAAAAGTTTAGGAGACAAAACCTTTAAACAATTAACAAAAGAGCAATTATTTTGGCGTTATAATGATGAAAGTAACTCGGTTGCTACTTTAGTGAAACACATTTCTGGAAATATGCTTTCTCGTTGGACAAATTTTTTAACTGAGGATGGAGAAAAGCCATGGAGAAAAAGAGACGAAGAATTTATCAACTCTTATAGTACAAAGGATGAATTGATTGCTGATTGGGAAAAAGGTTGGCAATGTTTGTTTGAAAACTTGCATAAAATCACTCCAGACAATAGTGATACAATTGTTTATGTTAGAAATGAAGGACATACAATTGCAGAAGCTATTAATAGACAATTATGCCATTATTCATACCACATTGGACAAATCGTTGTACTAGGAAAAATGTCTAAAAATAACGATTGGAAAACCTTGTCAATTGCTAAAAATGCTTCGAAAGATTTTAATGAAAAAGCCTTTGCAAAAAACAAAATCTAATGTGCTTTACTGAAGGTTTAAAATCTTATTCTACTTTTAATTGCCAGGAAATCCTATAGGCATCTTTAGGTTTTAATTCTCTTAAACCAATTTTATTATTAAAACTATTTGAAATACCCGTAACTGGTTCTATAGCAATTGTATTCTTTTTTGGAGGTGTATATACTTGCAAAAAATCATTATTTGAAGATGATCGTATTCTTAATGTATAGTTTGGAGTTACAAACTCAACTTTATTTGAGTTTAGTAAAAAGCAATTATCTAGTTGTTGTTCTTTTATTTCTATTGCACCTTTATTTTTAAAATCAACAATTTCTTTTGTTATTAAATTATCGTCAAAAGCGACTTGTTTATCACTATCAAATTTCAAAATACTGCTGTATAAATCATCACTAAAAAAATACGGATGCCAGCCAATTGTAAAAGGAAAAACTGAATTAGAGGTATTCATTACCTCTACTTGTACATCTAAACTAGCTTTTGTTAAGGTGTATGTTAATTGAATTGAATAGGTGTATGGAAACCCTTTTGTTAAATTTGTTTCTATATATTCTAGAACAACCAACGCTTTTTCTGAAGTCGCTTTCTGCGCAATGATTTTAAATTGTTTGTTGTACACAAATCCATGTAAGGCACTATTTTCTGAAGCATTATTTGTTTCCAAATGATATTCTTTTCCATTAAACCAATATTTTCCATCTTTAACTCTACTTACAAACGGAAATAAAATAGAAGACGCATACGTCTCTTGGTATTCTAAAGGGTGTAAATCTTGTATTAAAGGAACCGAATTTAGAGTTAACTCTTGTAAACTAGCTCCTTGATTCAATACAATTTTAGCAAATGATCTGTCATTAAAAATTTCAACAACTTTTAAGTTATTTTCGGAATCTTGAATCTGTTTAATTTGGAATGACATATTAGAATTTTACACAAAAAAATCAAAAATTAAATTGAATTCCTAATTATTATAAAAAGAAAGATCCATCGCTTTATATCAAGCCTAAATGCGTAAAAAAGAAAAAACACATTAAAAACCAAGTATCAAATAACAAAACCAAATAGCGGAATTAAATTCCTTCGAACCATTGTTTAAAAGCAGCTACTTTTTCTCTACTTACAATAATCTCTTTTTCATTAAAAACATTTGAGGTTATCTTTAATCTACTGTTAGAATATACCAAGACATCTTTAATATCAGAAATATTCACAATAAAAGTTCTATTAACTCTAAAGAATTCGGTTGGTTCTAATACATTTTCTAAACGTTCTAATTTATAGTCTAAGATGTACTTTTTCTTTTGATCGGTAATTAAATAAACCGTCCTTCCTTCTGCATAAAACAACGAGATTTCTCCAGTTTTTATAGAATGTATATGGTTTCCTAACCGAACTAAAAACCGATCTTTTGTAGTGTTCTCTGAAAGCTGTTTTACTACATTTGAAACGTTCTCAATACCGCCAAAAACATGTTGGAATTTCTTTAATTTATTCATGGCAGTAGAAACATCTGTAAACGTAATCGGTTTTAAGATATAGTCTATACTGTTTACTTTAAATGCGTCAATTGCATACTCGTCAAAAGCAGTAGCAAAAATTACAGGTTTGTTTATTTGAGTCTGGTTAAATATCTCAAAACTTAATCCGTCAGTTAATTGAATATCCATAAAAATGATATCATAATCATCGTTACTATTAAACCAAGAAACAGATTCAGATATACTTGATAGTTTTTCTACCACAGTAATTTCAGAATTATATTTTAATAAATATCTTTCTAGTTTTTCTGCTGCTAAAGACTCATCTTCTACAAGTACGATTTTCATTGATTAGGCTTTTATTTTTAAGATTGGTACTGTAATTGTTCTTGTATTCTCTTTCAAAAAAATATCAAGTTTCTTTTCACTATAAATACTATAAACGCTAACAATTTCCTCAATGCTTCTTTCATCAAAAACATCAAGAATTCTATCTTCAGTTACATAACTAATCGTAAAACAATCATCTTTTAATTCAATTGTAATTTGCATATCGACCCTTGTAGAAACAATTGTTGTTTTAATAATTTGTTCAACAATATATAATAAGGTTCCTGGAACAATCAAAAAATCTGATGCCATTATATTTGTTAAACTAACCTTTCTGTAAGGCAAATGATTGTATAGTAAAATCAGTTCATCTAAGATTTCTTGTTCTTCTTTAATAGAAACTAATTGTTCTTTTCTGCTTGCTAAAATATAACGATAAATAGTTGCTAAATGATCTATAAATTCATCAACTTTATCCTTGTTTTCTTTTATAAAGCCAAGCAACACCTCAAAGCTTTCAAATAATAAATCAGGATTAATTTCCTTTTTGAATTGCTTAAATTCCTCTTCGATATTCTGCTTTATCAAAAGCTCTTGTTCTAATTTTTGAGTATTTATTTTATATAAATATTGATGACTTAAGTTTAAGAGCACATAACTTATCGGAATTGTACAATAGATACTATTAAAAACATACAGTTCTTCTATTAATGGAGCATAATCATAAGCATACTTATAATAAGAAAAGAAAATTAAAGTAACGATAGCAACACATAAAACAAAAGCAATACAAATATGAATTAACAACATGATTGCTGTTCCAAAAAAGCTTGGTATCCTTTTAATTAACCATAAAAGTAACAGAGAAAACTCATGAACCATGTAAGACAATGCTATACAAACGTATAATTCTTGACTTAAAAATTCTTCTTGTAATTGAGCAATATCATTTTTGATTAATAAAATTAGTAAATACGCTACTATTCCACTAAAAACTGGGCTTAAAAACCTAAAAACTGGAGTATGTATAAATAATTTCCTCATCGGATAACAGGGATTTTAACTAAAAATATATTTCCATTACTAATAGAAATCCCTTTACCAGCGAGTAATAAATAACGTGTGTTGATATTCTTTAATCCGATATTAAAAGAAGTGATATTGGTTGGTTCTTCGGTGATACTATTTTTTACGCAGATATAATTCCCTTCTACATAAACTGATATTTCCAACGGATTATTTTTATCCATTGTATTATGTTTAACAGCATTTTCTATCAACATTTGCAAAGCTAAAGGCGGAATTTTTGTGGTATGTAAATCTTCAGATATATCAATTTTAATACGCAATTTATCTTCAAATCTAGTTTCTAATAAATATTGATAAGAGCCTACAAACTGTAATTCTTCTTTTAAAGGAATTAACATAGAATGATAACTACTTAATGTAAACTGATACATGTTTGCCAGTTTTCTAATAAACAACTCAGACTTTCTAGCATTTGAATGTGCTAATGAAGAAATGGTATTTAAACTGTTGAATAAAAAATGCGGGCTTAATTGAGACTTCAATGCTTTTAATTGTAAATCTATTTGTTTGCGTTCTTGCTTAACAGAATCAATTTGTAAAGTAGCAAAAGAATAGTATGAGTAAAACGCAAAATAAATTACAGAATACACCATTAATAATATACATAATAAAATAGATAACTTAATTAGAGTATCTTGATAGTCTATAAAGAAATCTTCATTAGAAATAATATAAACTGAATACAAATAAATACTTCCAAAAACAAGGCTAAAAGCAACTAACATTTGCAATACAAACCCAATAAACAATCGATTGTTAGTTTGTGTTTGCCAAGGAAAAAGCTTGTCTAATTTTATTGCTAAAAAATAAAGAACATAGGCTACTAGCAAACCTAAAAAACCAGACAAAAGTCCGATTATAATTGTATATTCTTGTAGTTCTCCTTGGTTACTAATAACTAAATAGTAACTCAACAAGAAGCTAATAATTGACGATAAAACAACAATTAGTAGATGTTTTTTCAATGGTTTGGCAGTTTTTATTAAGTCTTTTTATTTTCAATTATAAAGATACTCAATCTTAATTGGATTGCTCTAAATAAGATTGAGTATTGAATGATTTCTTACTAATTTAAAGCTTTCATTACTCTACCATAATAGGTATCTGAATTAACACTTTTTGCTGCTTTCCTGTAAGCACTTTTTACTTTTTCTGAAGATCTGTTTACTTGTTTTGCAAATGACAATAGAACTTTTGATAAAGAATGACTAGAGTTAATTGTTTTACTAGTAGATTCCATTACCATAATTAATTGACTTTCAGATAGCATATTTTTAGAGCCCATTTTGGTGTAAATATTTGCTAAATAATGATCAGAATTTATAGTTTCCTCCATCATTTTTAAAACAGTATTTAAAGATGTTCTGTCTAATTTATTTTTCAACAATTCTGTTATAATAGTAGAAATATAATGATCTGATTTTATATCTTTCACAGTAGATAAAAACTGAGCATAGGCTTTCGTAGATAAATTCTTATTCTTTAAAGCAATTTTTAGAATGTTCGTTTTATAATGATCTGATTTTATGTCTTTAGTCAACGTTAAAATCTTAGCCATATTGGCATCATTTAACGTTCTGTTTTTCATAATACTCTTTAATAACTGGGAGATATAATGATCTGAACTAATTCCTTTAGTAATTTCTAATAAACTTCCTAATTGTTTATCAGAGATAGAAGAATCTTCAATTACCTTCTTTAATACGCTTGATATATAGTGATCAGAATCGATACTTTTTGTTGCATTAATATAAGCAGTTATTGTTCTATCATTTTTTAAGAATGCTTTTTGGTTACTTTTTAAAATTTGAGAAACATAATGATCTGACTTGATGTATTTCCCTGTAGATTGAATGGTTTTAACCAAATCGTTTGTACTTAAATTCTTTTCAAGTAATAATTTTATATAAGCTGATTTTACATAGTCACTTTTCATTTTACTTACTTCAGAAAGTACTCCAGAAGCACCACCTTTTCTATAAAAACGATCTACTCTGCTTTTTGCAGCGATAGTTGTAGTTCTTAAAATTTCTGGTAAAATATCTGCCAACCATTTTTTTCCGGCTGAATTAAATGGCTTTTCAGACCAACCTACAAAGTATTTCTTAACTAGAGTTCCAGACTCGTTATGAATTAAAATTCTTCTTTTTGTTCCGAAGCTCGATTTTTTTATTTCTATAAATCCACCTCTAGAAATCCCTATAATATCTTTATCATCGTTAGATAAGGTAATCTCTCCTTCATATTCTATTCTAAAGTCTTTTTGACCATTTTTTATATGATAGGTTTTAACTCCATTTTTACTAGAAGAATTGAAAGAGTAAGAATTACTCTTTGTACTCTTTACACTTGTTTGTGCATTTACACTAGATGAAAGTAAAAATACAAGCATTAATGCTGTGTTAAAAATTGTTTTTTGTAAAATTGTTATTGTTCTCATGATTAAGTTTTTTCTATTTGATGTAACAAATGTATGTTAGATGTCTTCTTATAAAAAACGAAATGTATTCAACTGTTTTATTTTTGTAGTGAATTGTATTATAGATATAGTTTTGTATATTTCATATCAATTAACACACCTTTTAAATGACCAAAGAAGAGATTGTAATTATTCTTGAAAACAAACATCAAGAGCTATTTGATTGGTTAGATCTGCAAACTGATGAATCCTGGATACAAGGTCCAGAAGGAAAATGGACTGTTGGTCAACACATTTTACATTTAGTAGATGCTTCAAAATTATTAAACAAAGCATTGGGCTATCCAAAGTTCATACTAAAGTATAAGTTTGGAAAGTCAAATAGAGACACTAGATCTTATGATGATGTCTCTAAAAGATATCAGGAGAAACTTTCTATGAATCAAGAAAAAGCAAAAACATTCAATCAAGATTTAAAGACACCAAGCACATCAGAAAGAAAGCAATTGATTGCTCAACTTCAAGTTGAAAACAAAAAACTGCAAGCAAGAACTCATAAGTGGAAAGACAGACATTTAGACACCTTATTAATTCCACATCCATTAATGGGCAAAATGACTGTACGTGAAATTATCATGTGGTCTGCCTATCACACAAATCATCATACCGATATTTTAAAAGAATTCTATTCATGAAAAAAATAATTTCAAAACCCCATATATTCTTTTTTATCCTTATTCCTGTATTGCTTCTTTTTGGATATTTAAATAAAGAATCTACTATTGATATCAATATTTATAATTCATTTTTTGTTATTCATCAAAAAAGTATTTGTTATATATCTGCTGTCTTTTTTGGATTGATTGGATTGAATTATTTTTCTCTTATTTGGGCAAAAAGACCTCCAAAAAAATGGCTAACACGTATTCATATCATTTTACAATCCATCTCTTTAATTTTATTGTTCACAAGAAATAGCTGGAATTGGATTGGTGAAAACGAGTATCCACTCGAATTAAACTTAGCTCCTGATTATTCTAATTTGATTCTCATTATATCATTTTTCTTCTTTCTGATGGCTACTTTAATTCATTTAGCCAACTTCTTTATTAGTTTAATGAGTAAATCAAAATAACAACGTTAATTTCATTCAAAAAATCAGGGGAGTTTCATATATTTGTGCTTCCAAAAAAAGAACACAGAACACATGTTTAATAATTTAAGCGATAAATTAGATAAAGCCTTACACACGTTAAAAGGGCACGGTAGTATTACAGAAGTAAACGTTGCAGAAACGCTAAAAGAAGTTCGTAGAGCTTTATTAGACGCCGATGTTAACTTTAAAATTGCCAAAGATTTTACCAAAAGAGTACAAACTAAAGCCTTAGGACAAAATGTATTAACGACATTAAATCCTGGACAGCTAATGGTAAAGTTGGTGAAGGATGAATTAACAAACTTAATGGGAGGAGAAACCGTAGGAATTAATCTTGGTGGTTCTCCAACGGTAATTTTAATGTCTGGTTTACAAGGTTCTGGTAAAACTACTTTTTCTGGAAAACTAGCAAATTTCTTAAAAACTAAAAAGAACAAACAAGTTTTATTAGTTGGTTGTGATGTATATCGTCCTGCTGCAATAAATCAATTACAAGTTGTTGGAGAACAAATTGGAGTTGAAGTATATGCAGAAGTTGGAAATCAAAATCCTGTAGAAATTTCTAAAAATGCATTGAAGCATGCAAAAGCGAATGGTAAAAATGTAGTTATTATTGATACTGCTGGTCGTTTAGCTGTTGATGAAGCAATGATGACAGAGATTTCTAACATTCATAAAGCTATAAATCCACAAGAAACATTGTTCGTTGTAGATTCTATGACTGGTCAAGATGCTGTAAATACAGCAAAAGCCTTTAACGATGTATTGAATTTTGACGGTGTAGTTCTTACAAAATTAGATGGTGATACTCGTGGTGGAGCTGCGTTAACTATAAAGTCTGTTGTAGATAAACCAATTAAATTTATTGGTACTGGAGAAAAAATGGAAGCAATTGATGTTTTCCATCCAGATCGTATGGCAGATAGAATCTTGGGAATGGGAGATGTTGTATCTCTTGTAGAACGTGCTCAAGAACAATTTGATGAGGAAGAAGCTCGTAAAATACAAAAGAAAATTGCCAAAAATCAATTTGGTTTTGACGATTTCTTGAGCCAGATTCAACAAATCAAAAAAATGGGAAACATGAAAGATTTAGTTGGTATGATTCCTGGTGCTGGTAAAGCAATGAAAGATGTAGATATTGATGATGATGCATTCAAAGGAATTGAATCGATTATTCATTCTATGACTCCTTCAGAAAGAACTACGCCAACCTCTATTAATTCTAGTAGAAAAAAACGTATTGCTAAAGGTTCTGGAACTACAGTACAAGATGTAAATCAATTAATGAAGCAATTCAATCAGATGAGCAAAATGATGAAAATGATGCAAGGTGGTGGCGCAAAGAAAATGATGCAAATGATGAAAGGCATGAAATAGTAATGATAATAAATTAGTCTCAGTAGCAGTTTACAGGAAAATGGATTTTAAACAATTATTAGCTTATAGAAAAGCATTTGAATTATCAATGTATATCTTTGAGGCTACAAAAACTTTTCCAAAAGAAGAAATCTATTCTTTAACAGATCAGATTAGAAGAAGTTCTCGTTCTGTCTGTGCTAATATTTCTGAAGCATACAGAAAAAGAAGGTATCCAAAACATTTTATTAGCAAACTTACAGATTCTGATGGTGAAAATTCTGAAACTAGCACCTGGTTAGATTTTGCTTTTAAGTGCAACTATATTTCACTAGAAGAGTACCATAAATATTCAGAGCAAAATAAAGAAATTGGGAAACTGATAAATTATATGATTATTAATCCAGAAAAATTTGGAGTAAAGGTTGATTAGCTAAAAAAACTGCGACTGACACTGCGACTAAAAACTATACAACATGATATTATTAGACGGTAAATCAACATCCAATCAAATTAAAGAAGAAATTGCAGTTGAAACTAAGCAATTGGTTGACAAAGGAATGAGAGCTCCACATTTAGCTGCTATTCTTGTTGGAAGTAATGGCGCGAGTTTAACCTATGTAAATGCCAAAGTAAAAGCATGTGCAAAAGCTGGCTTTGAATCTACTTTAGTTAATTTATCAGAAGAAATATCAGAAGAAAAATTATTACAAGAAATTGAGAATCTAAACACAAATCCAGAAATTGATGGATTTATTGTTCAATTACCGTTACCTAAACATATTGACGAGCAGAAAGTTTTAATGGCCGTAAATCCAGATAAAGATGTTGATGGTTTTCATCCAACAAACGTTGGGAAAATGGCATTAAATTTACCTACTTTCTTACCTGCTACTCCATTCGGAATTTTAGAATTACTAGAAAGATACAAGGTAGAAACAAGTGGAAAACATGTTGTTGTTATTGGTAGGAGTCATATAGTTGGTAGTCCAATGAGTATTTTAATGTCTCAAAAAAGAACGGCTGGTAATTCAACTGTTACGATTACACATAGTAGAACTAAAAACTTAAAAGAGATTACTTTACAAGCAGACATTATTGTAGCTGCTTTAGGAATTCCAGAGTTTTTAACAGCAGATATGGTAAAAGAAGGTGTTACGGTAATAGATGTTGGAATTACAAGAATTGCAGATGACACAAAGAAAAACGGGTTCCGTTTAGCTGGAGATGTTCATTTTGAATCTGTGTCAAAAAAATCTAATTTTATTACTCCTGTTCCCGGAGGTGTTGGCCCAATGACCATTGCGATGCTACTAAAAAACACCCTATTAGCAGCAAAAAGAAGAAGTTAATTTCTTTATCATATCGCAGAAAATAAATTTAAATTGAACGATTTATTTCTAGAAAGCTTCTATTCTCTTATTGTAGTTAAACTAATCGTTTTTTCCTCTAGTTAAACCAAACAATAAAAGATTTAACTTTCGCTAAGCCAGGAATTTGCTCTAAACTAATCTTTTGAGTGCTAAAATCTCTCAATCCCAAGTCTTCTTTATCTAAAGTTAAGGTCACATTTAAATCATCTATAAAAAGAGTAGCAGAGCTTAAAGAAGTTTCAACTTTAGTAATTGTATTATTTAAATTTATATCTTCAAAGATAGACTCTACAGAAATCTCAGATTTTGTTTTAAATCGTTTATCAAAAATTCGAATACTTTTTATTGTCGATGTTGAGTCTAATTGTTCTTTAGGTATCACAGTTAACAAATGATTCCCGCCCTTTTCATAAATTAAATACTCATCATCATCCTGAAAATAGTTATCTCCTAAAGAGCCCTCACTTAAATTTTTAACAATAGAATCATTTTTAAATATCTTATCTAAATCTTCCATTGTTGTTAACGGCGTTAACTCACCTACTTTTCCTTTAGCTATATCGAATTTATTTCCATCTCCACACCCAACAAATAAAAGAGTTAAAAAAATAATTGTTAAGATTCTATTTATTTTCATATTCATTCTTTTAATAATTTTAGATACTATGTAAACGCTCCTTTTTAATTTTTCTTATAAAATGTCCATAAAAGTAATCAAACTTTAAGTGATATAAAATAATAAAAGGTGAATAAGGCTATAAAAAAAAGTTAAACTTATTATCTGGCTATTGTATAATTTTTTCTATTTAGTTTCAGTATCTTTGCCAACCAATGAAAAATGAGGTTAAAGAGTTAATAAACAAGGGTGAAATGCTTCCATTAATGGAAGAATTTTATACGATTCAAGGTGAAGGTTCACATACAGGAACTGCTGCATATTTTATTAGAATAGGTGGTTGTGATGTTGGATGTCATTGGTGTGATGTAAAAGAAAGTTGGAATGCAGATTTACATCCTCCAACAAAAACGGATATCATTGTTGATAATGCTAAGAAATACGCAGATACTGTTGTAATTACTGGCGGAGAACCATTAATGTGGAGTTTAGATTATATCACTTCTCAATTGCAAGAGAATAATATGAAAACACATATTGAGACTTCTGGAGCTTATTCTTTTTCAGGAAAATGGGATTGGTTTTGTTTATCTCCCAAAAAGACAAAACTACCTTTAGACGAAGTATATCCTGAAGCTGATGAATTGAAAATGATTATTCATAATTTGAGTGACTTTAAGTTTGCAGAAGAGCAAGCAGAAAAAGTTGGAAAAAAGTGCAAATTGTATTTACAACCAGAATGGAGTAAAAGAGAAAAAATGATTCCGATTATTGTTGATTATGTAATGAATAATCCCAAATGGAAAATTTCATTGCAAACCCATAAATATTTAGATATACCATAAAATAAAAAAGCAGCCAGTTGGCTGCTTTTTTATTATAACTTATCTTGAACTAGTTTGAGAATCATTTCAAATTGTTCTTTTCTAGAAAGGTTCGAATTGTCAATTTCAATAGCATCTTCTGCTTTTACCAATGGAGAATCTACTCGAGTGGTATCCATATGATCACGATCCACCACATTTTTTAAAATGTCTTCATAACTAACGTCTTGTCCTTTCTCTTTCAGTTCTTTATATCTTCTCTCTGCCCTAGTGTCAGCAGAAGCATTCATAAATATTTTAAGTTCAGCATCTTTAAAAACAACCGTTCCAATATCTCTCCCATCCATAACAACACCTTTGTTTTTCCCCATTTCTTTCTGAATAGCAACTAGTTTTTTTCGTACTATAGAGTTGGCTGCTACAGTACTTACGAGATTAGATACTTCGAGCGTTCTAATTTCATTCTCAACATTTATACCATTTAAATACATATCAGCATTACTAGTTTGGGTATTTATTTGAAAAGAAACCTGTATAGAAGCTAGCTTTTCAAGTAAGGAACCTAAATCAAAAAAACTGGTACCAACAAAGCCTTCTTGCATTGCAAATAAGGTCACAGCTCTATACATAGCACCAGAATCTACATAAATATATTCTAGTTCTTTTGCTAATTCTTTAGCTACTGTACTTTTTCCTGTTGATGAAAATCCATCTATGGCAATTGTAATTTTCTTATTCATTTATCGTCTCCTATCTAAATTTATTTGTAAACTAAAAGTGCTCACATTTGATGCCGTATGTACTTTAGAATATGCATAATTCAATTTAAAATTATTCATTTTTAAACCAAAACCTAATGATATTCCACCAAATGTACGAACGTTTTGTAGTTTATACTCTTGTGATTTTCTAAAGTTATAACCCACTCTTAGGTTTATTGCACTTTCTGTAAATAATTCAACTCCCACAATAAAATGTCTCATTGCATTATTTAAGAATGAAATATTTTCTGTTGTGATGTTCCCTTCAATATCAGAAGTTTGATTTGAAGGATTACTAACAGAAACATCCCATTGTTGCAAGTTATCTATGGTAACATACCATTTTACAGGAACATTTTCTAATTGATAAGAACCTCCCATCAATATTTCTAAGGGTAATTTTTCTTGCTCATCATTAAAAGATTGTATTTGTGCGCCTACATTCCTAACCACTAAGGTAAATATGTAAGGTTTATAAGGATTGTTGTATAGAATCCCAAAATCTGCTGCCACAGCAGAAGAGGAATAATTACTAATCGAAGAGTTGATAAATTTTATACTTCCACCTGCAAATACATTAGTCCACGGTAAATTAAAAGCATAACCAACAGAAACAGCAATATCACTTGCAGAAAAACTTCCTGTGATGTTTCCATTTTCATCAGCTTCTATTAAACTACCATAGTTTATATATTTAATACTCCCATGTAATGTACCAAATCTTCTATTTATTCTTTTTCCATATGAAACAGAACCAATATTTATACCTGCTAAATAAGAAGAATAATTTACAGCAAGCTGATTATCTAATTCTTCATTAATTACTGATGGGTTCCATAGAGGCTGATTAATATCACTAATTAATGTTAATACTTTTCCTCCTAAAGCAGTTTGTCTAGCTGATGTAGAAATATCCAAAAATTTAAATACAGATTCACCTCCAACTTGTGCCTGTAAAGACATCGATGATATACAAATCAAAATAAATAAAGTAACTATTTTCATAACTGATTGCAAAGAAAAGATAATTAGTATTTACAACGTAAATTTTCCAATATATTTTACAATTTGTTCAAAAAAAAACCTCAATCTTTTCAGATTGAGGTTTGTAATACTGATTTAACTCAGTATTAAAGAAAGGCAACGACCTACTCTCCCACCATTGGCAGTACCATCGGCGCAAATGGGCTTAACTTCTCTGTTCGGAATGGAAAGAGGTGAGCCCCATTGCTATAATCACCTTAAATCGTTCAATTATATAAATATAACTGTATAAGTTAACATATTGGTCTAATAATATCGTTTGTCATCAATGCTTTAAAAAGAGTTTCGCCCCGACCCGAAAGTCGGGGACTGTACATAAGCCTATGGGTTATTAGTAATACTCGGCTATGACATTACTGCCTTTACACCTGTATCCTAT
>CAJXVT010000009.1 GCA_913062575.1 uncultured Flavobacteriaceae bacterium
GAAAATAATCTTGGATTGTTAAATAGAGTTTCATCAATTTTTCTAAAAAGACACATCAATATTGAAAGTTTAACAACTTCTCAATCTGAAATTGAAAATGTAAATAGATTTGTAATTGTTGCACCAATGAGTGCTCATCAAGCCTATAAAATTGTAGGGCAATTAGAAAAACAAATTGAAGTAATTAAAGCCTATGCGCATACAGATGATGAAACTATTTATCAAGAAACAGCATTGTTTAAAGTAGCTTCAGATTCGTTGTTTGACGAGCGTCAAATTCAGAATATTATTAAAGACAGTCATGCAAATATAGTAACGGTTTCACGTGAGTTTTTTGTGATTGAAAAAACAGGAAGAAGACATGAAACAGAACAATTATATCAAGATTTAAAACCTTATAGATTGATGCAATTTGTAAGATCAGGAAGAATATCAGTAACGAAAGAACCAATGAATATTTCAGAAATACTTACAGCATTTTAATTGCAGGGCAATAGCCCAATAGGGTTTAAATGCTAGGTGCTTGCATCGAAATAAAAAAGGAATACCTATTTAATACCTCATGCCCTTGAGTCGAGGTCATTTATTTATTTAATAAAACAAAAATGAAAAATTATTTTAACACGCTATCATTAAGAGAACAATTAACAGAATTAGGAAAATGCAGATTCATGGAATCTTCTGAATTTGAAGATGGCGTAGCAGCATTAAAAGGCAAGAAAATTGTAATTGTTGGTTGTGGAGCTCAAGGGTTAAACCAAGGGTTAAACATGAGAGATTCTGGATTAGACATTTCTTATACCTTAAGAGCACAAGCAATTGCTGAAAAAAGACAATCTTTTTTAAATGCAAGTGAAAACGGATTTACTATTGGTACTTATGAAGAGTTAATACCAACTGCCGATTTGGTATTGAATTTAACGCCAGACAAACAACATACAAATGTGGTAAATGCCATAATGCCTTTAATGAGAAAAGGAGCTACATTATCCTATTCTCACGGTTTTAATATTGTTGAAGAAGGAATGCAAGTTCGTGAAGACTTAACGGTAATAATGGTGGCACCAAAATGTCCAGGGTCAGAAGTAAGGGAAGAATATAAAAGAGGATTTGGTGTTCCAACATTAATTGCAGTGCATCCAGAAAATGATCCTCAAGGAAAAGGATTAGCTCAGGCAAAAGCATATGCAGTTGGGACAGGTGGACATAAAGCCGGAGTGTTGCAATCTTCTTTTGTTGCAGAAGTAAAGTCTGATTTAATGGGAGAACAAACCATTTTATGTGGTGTGTTGCAAACCGGAGCGATTTTGTCTTTTGATAAAATGGTTGAAGAAGGAATTGAACCAAGTTATGCTGTGAAATTAATTCAGTACGGTTGGGAAACAATAACTGAAGCTTTAAAACATGGTGGAATTACAAATATGATGGATCGTTTATCGAATCCAGCAAAATTAAAAGCCTTTGCTATTTCAGAAGAATTAAAAGACATCATGCGTCCGTTATTTCAAAAACATATGGATGATATTATGTCGGGTCATTTTTCAAAAACAATGATGGAAGATTGGGCTAACGATGATAAAAATTTATTGTCTTGGAGAGCAGCAACAGGAGAAACTGCTTTTGAGAAAACAACAGTTACAACTCAAGAGATATCTGAACAAGAATATTTTGATCACGGAACTTTATTAGTTGCTTTTGTAAGAGCTGGAGTTGAATTGGCTTTCGAAACAATGACAGAATCTGGAATTATAGCGGAGTCGGCATATTACGAATCGTTGCACGAAACACCATTAATTGCAAATACAATTGCACGTAAAAAGTTATACGAAATGAATCGTGTAATTTCTGATACTGCAGAATATGGATGTTACTTATTTGATCATGCTTGTAAACCTTTATTAACTGATTTTATGAAAACCGTAAAAACAGACGTTATTGGAAAATCATATAGCAATGTGAACGATGCAGATAATCAAGAATTAATTGCAGTAAATAAAGTAATAAGAGAGCACGAAGTAGAAAAAGTTGGAGCAGTTTTAAGAGCTTCAATGACAGCAATGAAACAAATATAGTATTATTGTCTTTCCTGCTTAGGTAGGAATAACCAAAGCGTTTGAAAAGAATATATAATGACCGTTAAAACAATAACATATTATCCAAAATTGATTGACATTAAGGAAGCTGTAACTACATTGAAAGATGTAGTTACGGTTACGCCTTTAACTCAAAACATCAATTATTCGAGAAAATTTGAAGCAAACGTTCTACTAAAAAGAGAAGATTTACAGCAAGTTCGTTCGTATAAAATTAGAGGTGCTTATAATAAAATAAGTTCTTTAACAGTAACCGAATTAAAAAACGGAATTGTGTGCGCAAGTGCAGGGAATCACGCACAAGGAGTTGCTTTTGCCTGTCATAAGTTAAAAATTCACGGTACAATTTTTATGCCTACTCCAACACCAAAACAAAAGTTGGAGCAAGTAGAAATGTTTGGAGGCGAATATGTAACCGTAAAATTGATTGGTGATACTTTTGATGATGCTCAAAAAGAGGCATCCTTAGAATGTGAATCATTGGGGAAAACTTTTGTACATCCTTTTAATGACCCTAAAATTATTGAAGGACAAGGAACTGTTGGATTAGAAATATTAGAGAAGGCGAATGAGTCTATTGACTATGTTTTTATACCTGTTGGTGGTGGAGGTTTAGCTTCTGGTTTATCAACGGTGTTTAAAACATTATCTCCAAATACAAAAATTATCGGAGTAGAACCACAAGGAGCTCCGTCAATGAAAACTGCTTTTGAGCAGAATAGAAATGTGTACCTTCCAAAGATTGAAAAATTTGTAGATGGTGCTGCAGTACAGCAAGTAGGTAATCTAACATTCGAAATTTGCAAACAGAATTTGGATCAAATGGTCACGGTACCAGAAGGAAAAGTGTGTCAGACTATATTAGATTTATACAACAAAGATGCTATTGTGGTAGAACCTGCCGGAGCATTGACTATTTCTGCGTTGGATTATTTTGCGGATGAAATTAAAGGAAAAAACGTGGTTTGTGTTGTAAGTGGCTCTAATAATGACATTACTAGAACTGCAGAAATTAAAGAACGAGCGATGTTGTATAATGGCTTAAAACATTATTTCATCATTCGTTTTCCACAAAGAGCAGGTGCTTTAAAAGAATTTGTAGCCGATATTTTAGGGCCTCATGATGATATTACACATTTTGAGTATTCTAAAAAACACAATCGAGAAAATGGTCCTGCAATTGTTGGTGTTGAATTAAAAAACAGCTCAGATTTACCTCCTTTAATTGAAAGAATGAAAACTCGAAATTTCTATGGAGATTATTTGAATGACAAACCTGATTTATTTCAATATTTGATATAACTTGCATTAAATTTAATTCGAGATTCCCATTGAAAAATATTTTTACAAATAACAATATTCCAGAAAGTTATAAAATTAAGAAACCCTACAATCAAGATACATTTCTTGTAAATGGGGAACTTAGAGAATGGAAACGAAATACATCGAATGTGTTCTCTCCTATTTACACAGAAAATTCTGAAGGGAAATTAGCACCTACATTTTTAGGAAACATTCCAGACCTTGGTGAAACTGAAGCATTAGAGGCTTTAGATTCGGCAGTAAATGCCTATGATAAAGGCCGTGGTGAATGGGCAACTTTAAAGATTGAAGAACGTATTGCTTGTGTTAGTAATTTTTCCAAAATGATGCTGGAAACTCGTGATGAAGTTGTGAAGTTATTGATGTGGGAAATAGGGAAACCGTATGCAGAATCTTGCAATGAATTTGACAGAACAATTGAATATATAGATGACACCATTTTAGCTTTAAAAGCAATGGATCTAAAAGCTTCTGAAGTTAAAGAACATAGTGGAATTTTAGCTCAAGTTAGAAGAGCTCCTTTAGGAGTTGTATTGTGTTTGAGTCCATATAATTACCCTTTAAATGAAACCTTTTGTTTGTTGATTCCTGCTTTAATTATGGGGAATACAACCATTTTTAAACCTGCGAAACACGGGATTTTATTACTTTCCCCTTTATTAAAAGCATTCCAGAAGTGTTTTCCAAAAGGCGTTGTAAATATTATTTATGGAAGTGGAAGAACATTGGCTACTCCAATCTTAAAATCAGGAAAAGTTGATGTATTGGCTTTGATAGGTAATAGTAAATCAGCAAATATTTTACAAGAGTATCATCCAAAGAAAAACAGATTGCGTTTGGTATTAGGTTTAGAGGCAAAAAATTCAGGAATTATTTTACCAGATTGCGATTTAGATTTGGCTGTGAAAGAATGTGTTTTAGGATCCTTAGCATTTAATGGACAACGTTGTACTGCATTGAAAATATTGTTTGTTCACGAAGATATTGTTGAAGAATTCAATAAAAAGTTTGTAGCAGAAGTTGAGAAATTAAACTGTGGTCTACCTTGGGATGAAAACGTAAATATTACGCCTTTACCAGAACCCAATAAACCTAATTATATTCAAGAATTAATTGTTGATGCACAAGCCAAAGGAGCAACAGTAATTAATCCGTCAGGGAATTATTTTGAAAAAAGTTTTGCGAGCCCAACCATTTTGTACCCTGTAAATAATTCTATGAAAGTCTACCATGAAGAGCAGTTTGGACCTGTAGTACCAATCCTTTCTTTTAAAGAAATTACTGAGCCTTTAGAGTATGTTTCTGAATCAAATTATGGACAGCAAGTAAGTTTGTTTAGTAAGAACTCTGACTCATTAGCACCGTTAATTGATTCATTGGTAAATCAAGTTTGTAGAGTAAATATCAATACCAAATGTCAAAGAGGACCCGATGTGTTACCTTTTGTAGGTAGAAAAGATTCGGCAGTAAGTACGTTGAGTGTACATGATGCCTTGCGTACTTTTTCTATAAGAACTATGGTTGCTTTTAGAAGTACAGACGTAAATACTCAAATCTTAGACGATTTATTAAAAAGTGAAAAGTCTAATTTTATAAATCGCTGATATTTAAAACCTTAATAGCGTTTGATGTCAGTGTTAAATTCACAACAAATCATTCTAATCTGTCAAAAATTAATAAAAATCATCATAAAAAGAAAACCAATTAACGCTATATTAATAATTAGTTGTAGGTTTGTCCCATGATTACATTAAAAAATAAAATACGTAGTACTGTTCCCAGTACATTTGTTCGCTTACGCCGCCGCGCCTAAGCAAACAAATTTTTCTATATACGTAACTTTTTATTTTTTATTCCTTGTACAATTTCAATTTCATATCAATATTACCTGTAGTTATTCCTTCGAATAGCCCAGCAGTTGTACGCCCTATTTTCCGCCGTCGCCCTTTGGGTGCTCTTTAATTTATTGAACTTAGGTGAGTCCGGTTCTTCTTTCAAAACAAGCATAAATTTTTTACAAATAATTTAATACCAATCAAGCATTAGAATGTTTAAACCATTCTTATTGGTATTCATAAAAATCAAGAACAATGGAAATTGTTATTGCTGATAAATCACATAGTATATACGCAGAAATTATCTGTGACACGATTGCCGAATCTGCCAATGTTAGAGGTACAGGAATTGCCAAAAGAACTCCTGATTATATTATCACTAAAATGGAAAACGGTAATGCTGTCATTGCTTTAGATAATAAAAAATTCGCTGGATTCTGTTATATCGAATCTTGGGGGCATGGGAAATTTGTTGCCAATTCTGGATTGATTGTACATCCAGAATTTAGAAAACAAGGACTCGCAAAAAAAATAAAAGCAGTAGTGTTTGAGCATTCTAGAGTCAAGTTTCCTTCAGCAAAAGTGTTCTCAATTACCACAGGATTGCCTGTGATGAAATTGAATAGCGACTTAGGGTATAAGCCCGTTACTTTTTCTGAATTGACAGATGATCAATCTTTCTGGAAAGGCTGTCAAACTTGTAAAAACTACGATGTTTTACAAAGGACAAAGCAGCAAATGTGTTTGTGTACCGGAATGTTATTCGATCCATCAACAAAAGAAAACAACAACAACGTAAAAATTAAAGAGAAGGTTTTTCAACGATTGAAAAGAATCAAAGAAAGCGTTTACTTAAAAAAAGAGAAGAAATGAAAAAATTAGTCATCGCATATAGTGGAGGTTTAGACACATCGTACTGTGCAGTTAGTTTATCAAAAGCAGGTTATGAAGTGCATGCTGTTAGTGTAAATACTGGCGGGTTTACAAATAAAGAAATTACAGAGATTGAAACGAATGCTTATAAAATGGGCGTTTCTACCTATAAAAACATTGATGCTGTAGCTACATTTTATCAAAAAGTCGTGAAGTATTTAATCTTCGGAAATGTATTAAAAAACAACACATATCCTTTGTCGGTAAGTGCAGAAAGAATTATTCAAGCAATAGAAATTGCAAATTATGCTAAAAGTATTGATGCAGAATACATTGCGCATGGAAGTACAGGAGCAGGAAATGATCAGGTGAGATTTGATATGATTTTTCAAACCATTGCTCCAGAAATTGAAATTATTACGCCAATTAGAGATCAGCAATTATCAAGACAAGAAGAAATACAATATTTAAAAGATAACGGAATTGATTTGTCTTGGGAAAAGGCAAAATACTCTGTAAATAAAGGATTGTGGGGAACAAGTGTTGGTGGTGAAGAAACATTGACTTCAAACAAATCATTGCCAGAAAAGGCATATCCATCTCAACTAGAAAAAAAGGGAGAGGAGAAGGTGAAATTGACTTTTAAAAATGGAGAGTTTGTTGCGTTGAATTATGTGATTAATTCGCCAGAAAATAACATTCAAAAGTTAAACGAAATAGCTTCTAAATATGCAATTGGGAGAGATATTCATGTTGGAGATACCATTGTAGGAATCAAAGGAAGGGTTGGTTTTGAAGCAGCTGCGGCATTAATTGTAATTAAGGCGCATCATTTATTAGAGAAACACACGCTTACAAAATGGCAATTGCAACACAAAGAATACTTGTCTAGTTTTTACGGAATGCATTTGCATGAAGGTCAATATTTAGATCCTGTAATGAGAGATACAGAAGCTTTTTTAGAAAGTAGCCAAGCACAAGTTTCTGGAGATGTTTGTGTAACATTAAAACCCTATCATTTTATGTTAGATGGAATCACTTCTAAGCACGATTTAATGAATGCAAAATTCGGGAGTTATGGTGAAGAAAATAAAGCATGGACAGCAGAAGATGCTAAAGGGTTTATCAAAATATTGGGGAATCAGAATAAAATATATCAACAAGTAAATTCTTAAAAATGATACAAGCAGGAATAATAGGAGGTGCTGGTTATACAGCAGGAGAATTGATCAGATTGTTGGTGCATCATTCAAAAGTTGAAATCAATTTTGTGTTTAGCACATCAAATGCTGGAAATAAAATTAGTGACGTTCATCAAGATTTGATTGACTCTTTAGAGCTGAGTTTTACGGATACAATCAATTCAAATGTTGATGTATTGTTCTTGTGTTTAGGGCACGGGAATTCGAGGAAATTTCTTGATAATAACTCGTTTTCTAGCACTACAAAAATCATTGATTTAGGAAACGATTTTAGATTGGAAAAAGATCAGATTTTTCAAGAGAAAAAATTTGTGTATGGCTTACCAGAATTGCAAAAAGAAGCAATTAAAAACGCAAAACACATTGCAAACCCAGGTTGTTTTGCTACAGCAATTCAGTTGGCATTGTTGCCATTGGCAAATGCAAATTTATTAACTAGAGATGTGCATGTAAATGCTGTAACTGGGGCAACTGGAGCTGGAACATCATTATCTGCGACAACTCATTTTACGTGGAGAGATAATAATTTCTCTTATTACAAACCATTTACACATCAACATTTGGGGGAAATAAATCAATCAATAAAAATTTTGCAAAACGATTTTGATGCTGAAATTGTGTTTATGCCAAATAGGGGCGATTTTTCTAGAGGGATTTTTGCAACAGCATATACCAATTTTGATGGAACATTAGAAGAAGCGAAAAAGTTATACAATGACTTTTATAAAGATGCAAAATTTACGTTTGTTTCTAATAATGAAATACACTTAAAGCAAGTAGTAAATACAAATAAGTGCTTGATTCATTTACACAAACACGAAGGGAAATTATTAATAACAAGCATCATTGATAATTTATTAAAAGGAGCTTCTGGGCAAGCAGTTCAAAACATGAATTTGCTATTTGGATTCGATGAAACAGAAGGATTGAATTTAAAAGCAACATACTTTTAAAAGATATGAAAACAACAATTATAGGAACAGGGAACTTAGGGAAATCAATTGCAAAAGGATTGATTACAACCAATGCCATCACTTCTTTGTATTTGACCAAAAGAAATTTAGATACGATTCAAGAATTTGAAGGATATAAGAATGTCTTTTTAACGTCGAATAACTCAGAAGCAATTCAGAATTCCGACATCATTATTTTGTCAGTTCAACCAGCACATTTAGAAGCGATTTTAAATGAGATAAAACCATTGTTAAAAAAGAATCACATTATTATTTCTACTATTACTGGATTTTCAATTGAAAAAATCGAGAAGAGTATTGGAACAGATAATTTTATTGTGAGAGCAATGCCAAATACTGCAATTGCTGTTGGTAAATCGATGACCTGTTTGTGTGGGAATACAAAAGGGTTGGAAAGAATAAAAGTAGCAGAAGCAATTTTTAACAGATTGGGAACTTCTATTGTAATTCCTGAATCTCAAATGCAAGCAGCAACAGTGGTTTGTGCGAGCGGAATTGCCTTTTGGATGCGAATGATTAGAGCAACAACTCAAGCAGCAATTCAATTAGGTTTTGACGCGAAAGAGGCGCAAGAATTGGCAATGCATACCTGTGATGGAGCCGCTAATCTGTTAATAACAAACGGCAACCATCCAGAGCAAGAAATTGACAAAGTAACCACGCCAAAAGGATGTACAATTGAAGGATTGAATGAAATGGAGCATCAAGGGTTGAGTTCTTCTTTGATTCAAGGAATGGTTACCTCGTATAGCAAGATTAACACAATAAAAACAGAACAATTATGAGTTTATTTAATGTATATCCATTATTTGATATTACTCCAGAAAAAGCAACAGGTGTTTTTGTGTATGATGAAAACGGGACCGAATATTTAGATTTATATGGCGGTCATGCAGTAATTTCTATTGGACATTCACATCCGAAATATGTGAAAAACATTAGCGATCAAGTGAGTAAGATTGGGTTTTATAGCAACTCGATTCAGAATCCACTGCAGGTGAAATTGGTAGCCCAATTGGTGCAACAATCTAATTGTAAAGACTATCAATTGTTTTTGTGTAATTCAGGTGCTGAATCCAATGAGAACGCATTGAAGTTAGCATCGTTTCACACCCAGAAAAAGAAAGTAATCTCATTTAAAAACTCTTTTCACGGAAGAACATCTGCAGCCGTTGCAGCAACTGATAATGCAAAAATTGTTGCACCGATTAATGCACAACAAGAAGTTGCTTTTTTTGATTTAAGCGATTTAGAATCGGTAGAAATAGCGTTGCAAAAAGGAGATGTTTGTGCTGTAATTATAGAATGTATTCAAGGTGTTGGCGGATTGGACGAAAGCAACACTGAGTTTTATAAAGGATTAGAAACATTGTGTAATACCTACAATGCTTTATTGATTGCAGATGAAGTGCAATCTGGTTTTGGAAGAACTGGAGATTTTTTTGCTTTTCAAAAACACGGAATTGAGCCAGATATCATTTCTATTGCCAAAGGGATGGGGAATGGTTTTCCTATTGGCGGAATATTAATTCACCCGAAAATTAAAGCTTCATACGGTTTGTTAGGAACCACTTTTGGAGGAAATCATTTGGCATGTGTTGCATCTTTAACAGTTTTAGAAGTCTTAAAAGAAGAAAATTTGCTAGAAAATGCAAGGATTCTTTCTGAATACTTTATTGAAAAAGCAGCTGAGATTTCAGAAATTAAAAAGATAAAAGGTAGAGGTTTGATGTTGGGAATAGAATTTAGTTTTCCGATTTCAGAACTCAGAAAAAACTTAATATTTAAACATCACATATTTACAGGGAGTGCAATGAATCCAAATTTATTAAGAATTCTTCCTCCATTAACAATCAAGAAACAACATGTTGATCAGTTTTTCGAGGCTTTAAAAAAAGAGTTATCATGAAAAAATATACAAACATAAATGACATTGAAAACATTCCTGAAATCATTCAAGAAGCAATTCAATTGAAAGAAAACCCTTTTCAATTTAAGAAATTGGGGCAACACAAAACATTGGTAATGTTGTTTTTTAATTCGAGTTTAAGAACTAGGTTGAGCACTGAAAAAGCTGCCAAAAACTTAGGAATGCAAGTGATGATTTTGAATGTAAATGATGCTTGGAACTTGGAATTTGATGATGGAACCATCATGAATTTAAATTCGTCTGAGCATGTGAAAGAAGCAGCGCAGGTAATTTCTCAATATGCAGACATTATTGCATTAAGAGCATTTCCAACATTAAAAGATAAGCAAAAGGACGAATCGGAATTTGTGCTAAAGAGTTTTGTGAAATACGCATCTTCTCCGGTAATAAATATGGAAAGTTCAACGGCTCATCCATTACAAGCATTAACAGATGCAATTACTATTGAAGAATTGACAACAATACCCAAACCCAAAGTTGTACTGTCTTGGGCGCCACATCCAAAAGCATTGCCGCATGCAGTGGCCAATTCATTTGTGAAGATGATGCAAGAAATTGATGTTGACTTCTCAATTACACATCCGAAAGGATATGAATTGAATCCAGAAATTACTAAAGATATTGCAATCAATCACAATCAAGAAGAAGCCTTAAAAAATGCTGATTTTGTGTATGTGAAAAACTGGAGTAGTTATAAAGATTACGGAAAAATTGTTTCACAAGATTCGAATTGGATGCTTACAAAAGAAAAATTAGGAGTAGCAAAATTTATGCATTGTTTACCTGTAAGAAGAAATATAGTTGTAGAAGATGCGGTATTAGATAGCGAGCATTCTGTAGTAATTTATGAAGCGAATAACAGAACCTATGCAGCGCAAATTGTATTGAAAAAAATACTAGAAAACCTGTAAGAATGAAAACACTAAAAGTGATAAAAATAGGTGGAAATATCATCAATGATTCAATAGCATTGAGCGGTTTCCTACAGCAATTTTCTACAATTGATGGCCCTAAAATATTGGTGCATGGAGGTGGCAAGTTGGCAACAAAGTTGGCCAAACAAATGCAAGTTGATGTACAGATGATTGACGGAAGAAGAGTTACTAATGCAGAAACCTTAGATATTATTACGATGGTGTATGCAGGGAAAATCAATAAAAACATTATTGCAGAATTACAAAAAAACAAGTGTAATTCAATCGGATTTACAGGTGCAGATGGCAATACAATTGTAGCAGGAAAAAGAACAGTCAAAGAAATAGATTACGGGTTTGTTGGTGATATTGTAAATATAAATACTGCTGTTTTAGAATTGTTATTAAATGCAAATGTTACTCCTGTTTTTTGTGCAATTACTCATGATGAAAAAGGACAGTTATTAAACACAAATGCAGATACGATTGCTTCTGAATTAGCGATTGCCTTTGCGAAGAAATTTCAAACGGAATTGTATTACTGTTTTGAGAAAAACGGTGTTTTGTTAGATGTAAACAATGATGATTCTGTGGTTGAGCATATCAATCATAAAAAATATCAAGAGTTATTAAAAGAAGGAGTTATTACAGACGGAATGCTTCCGAAATTAAATAATTGCTTTCATGCAATTGAAAAAAATGTAGATAAAGTCTGTATCGGAAAATCAGAAATGTTATACAATCAGAATTCAAAATTTACAACCATACAAGCCTCATGAAAACACAACATAAATTAACGCTTGAAGCGATCGAGTTATTAAAACAGTTAATAGAAACACAATCTTTTTCATCCGAAGAAGATAAAACAGCTGTACTTCTTGAAAACTGGTTTGTCAAGAATAACATTCCTTTTAAAAGAAATGTACACAACGTTTGGGCTGTTAATAAACACTTCGATGAAAACAAACCAACACTCCTGCTAAATTCACATCACGATACTGTAAAACCAAATAATGGATACACAAAAGATCCTTTTAAAGCAATAGTAGAAGATGGGAAATTATATGGTTTAGGAAGCAATGATGCAGGAGGTAGTCTGGTTTCATTATTGGCGACGTTTACACATTTTTATCAGCAAAAAAACTTAAAATACAATTTAGTAATTGTTGCTTCTGCAGAAGAGGAAAATAGTGGAGCTAAGGGACTGAATAGCATGCTATCTATCATCCCGAAAATTGATGTTGCTATTGTTGGTGAACCTACATTAATGCAGTTGGCTGTTGCCGAAAAAGGATTGGTTGTTTTTGATGCCTTAGTAACTGGAACATCGAGCCATGCCGCACATCCAAATAATAACAATGCTATTTATAATACTATTAATGTACTTAAATGGTTTGAAAACTATCAGTTTGAGAAATCTTCTGAAGCGCTTGGTGATGTGAAAATGACGGTGACACAAATCAATGCAGGTAAACAACACAATGCGATTCCTGCAGAGGTGAAATTAGTGGTTGATGTTCGTGTAAATGATAAGTATTCTAATCAAGAAATTGTGGATATTTTACAAAAAAAGTCACCATGTGATCGAATTCTTCCACGTGGGATAAAATTGAATTCATCTTCAATTCCAGTTGAGAACGAATTGGTACAAGCAGGAATCTCATTAGGAAGAAAAACCTACGGTTCGCCAACATTGTCAGACCAAGCTTGTTTGAATTGTCCGTCATTAAAATTAGGCCCTGGAGATAGTACTCGTTCGCATACCGCAGATGAGTTTATTTATCTAGATGAAATTGAAGAAGGAATTAAAATTTATGTTGAATTATTAAATCGTGTAATCGTTTAAGAATGTCTTTCCTGCGAAAGCAGGAATCCATGAAAAATTAGTTAGAAACAAAAAGATTCCTGCTTTCGCAGGAATGACAAAATTATATAAAAATGAAACTCTGGGATAAAGGAATTACAATAGACAAAAAAATAGAACAATTTACAGTTGGAAACGACAGGGAAATAGATATGCACATTGCTACATACGATTTACAAGCATCTTTAGCACACGCAAAAATGTTGCATAAAATTAAAATTATCAATTCAGCTGAATTACAGCAATTAGAAGAAGGGCTGGATGAAATGAAACTTCAAATTGAAAATAACACGTTTGTAATTGAAGAGAATTTTGAAGATGTACATTCTAAAATAGAGTTTGAATTGACCAAAAAGTATGGAGATGTTGGAAAGAAAATTCATACTGCACGTTCCAGGAATGATCAAGTTTTGGTTGCATTACATTTGTATTATAAGCAAAACATATCTGATGTAATTGGGCAAACAAACACTTTGTTTGAAACGTTGTTGGGTTTGTCAGAAACCTACAAAGAAAGCTTATTGCCTGGTTATACACATTTACAAGTTGCGATGCCATCATCATTTGGATTGTGGTTTTCTGCCTATGCAGAAGTATTGATTGACGATGTGTATTTGTTAGAAGCAGCTTACAAAGTTGTGGATCAAAACCCGTTAGGTTCTGCAGCTGGTTACGGAAGTTCGTTTCCTGTAGATAGAGAGTTTACAACACAAGAATTGAATTTTTCAACCTTAAAATACAATGTAGTTGCTGCACAAATGAGTAGAGGAAAAAGCGAACGAACCATTGCTGCTGCTTTGGGTGGATTGTGCAATACATTAGCTCGTTTTTCTATGGATATTTGCTTGTATATGAGTCAGAATTTTGGATTTATTTCGTTTCCTGATGAACTAACAACTGGAAGTAGCATAATGCCGCATAAAAAGAATCCAGATGTATTTGAGTTGATTAGAGGAAAGTGTAATAAGATTCAAGTATTACAATCAGAAATGATTTTAATTACCAATAATTTACCAAGTGGGTATCATAGAGATTTTCAGTTGCTAAAAGAAAATATGATTGCAGCTTTTGAAGAGGTGAAAAGTATTCTAGAAATTTTCGATTTTGCAATCAAGCAAATTATTGTGAAGGAAGTAAACCCAAACGATGAGAAATACAAATTCTTATTTACGGTAGACAACATGAATACTTTGGTAGAAAACGGAATGACGTATAGAGATGCGTATAAAGATATTGGTGCAAAAGTTGAAGCTGGAACGTATGAACCAGATACCTCAAAAAAACATACCCATGTTGGAAGTATTCACAATTTATGTTTGGGTAAAATCCGAGAAAAATTCCCAAAATAAAGAAAAGAAAAAAGCGTGTAATTTTTTAAAATTACACGCTTTTAAGATCAATTAATATAAAATTGTTGGACTAGATAATGGTACTCTGTCCCATATGTATATTCTGAAAATTTAAAACACTATCATCTTGATTTTCGATGTAATCAGCAATGAAATCACCAACTTTAGACGTAGAAAAAGGTTTGTTTTTATTCAAATCTTCTGTTGTGATTTCTAATGACAATGATTTTTCAACTGCTCTTTCTACTGCAGCAGCTTCTTTATGTAATCCTAAATGATGTAACAGCATTGCTGCCGATAAGATTGAAGCTAATGGATTTGCGATGTCTTTTCCTGTAGCTTGCGGAAAAGAACCGTGAATTGGTTCAAACATGGCGTTTTCTTTTCCTACAGAAGCAGAAGCTAATAATCCAATAGAACCACCAATAACACTGGCTTCATCAGAAATAATATCTCCAAATAAGTTTTCTGTTAAAATCACATCAAACTGTTTTGGATTTAAAATCATCTGCATCGCAGCATTGTCTACAAATAAGAAATCTAAAGCTACATCTGGATATTGAATTGCCAACGCTGTGACTGTTTTTCTCCATAAACGAGACGTTTCTAATACATTTGCCTTGTCAACCAACGTCAGTTTTTTTCTACGTGTTTGCGCTTCTTTAAATGCCAAATGCGCTATGCGTTCTATTTCTTCTACCGAATAAGAACAACCATCAAAAGCAATTTGACCATCGTCACTTAATTCTTTAATTCCGAAATAGATTCCACCTGTTAATTCTCTGTAAATAGAAATGTCTGTTCCTTCAATAATTTCTCTTTTCAAAGGAGAATTTTCAATCAATTGCTCATAGGCTTTTACAGGTCTTACATTGCAAAATAACCCTAACTCTTTTCGTATTTTTAACAAACCTTGTTCTGGCCTTACTTTTGCTGTTGGGTCATTATCGTACTTTGGATGTCCGATAGCTCCAAATAAAATCGCATCAGATTTTCTACAAACCGCCAAGGTTTCATTCGGTAATGGATTTCCTGTTGCATCAATTGCACAAGCTCCCATCATAGCTTCTTTATAAATAAAAGTATGATCATAAACATCTCCAACTGCATTCAACGCTTTTTTTGCTTGTTCAGTTACTTCTGGTCCAATTCCGTCTCCTGGAATTACTGCAATTGTGTACTTCATATTGTCTTATGTTTTGGGCGTTACCACAAGGGTCGCGCTTTTCGTTGTATCTTTTAATTTGTTCTCGATACTCGCTTCGCGTACTCGAACTGACATTAAAAGGATGCCACTTCAATCGCTAACGCAATTTAATTCGTGTTAATTTTGAGCTTCAAAAGCGGTTATTTTGTCTTTATTGCTAATTAAATAATCAATATCATCATAGCCATTAATCATACAAGTTTTTTTGTACGGATCAATTTCAAACGAAGCATTTCCAACTCCGGTTTCTATCGTTTGCCTTTCTAGATTTACCACTACTTCAGAAGTAGGGTTTTCTTGTAAATACTCCATTAGTTTTTTCAAATATGCTTCAGAAACTTGCACAGGTAACAATCCGTTGTTTAATGCATTTCCTTTAAAAATATCAGCAAAGAAACTACTTACAATTACGTTGAAACCATAGCCAACTAAAGCCCAGGCTGCATGTTCTCTACTAGAGCCACATCCAAAATTGTCTCCAGCAACTAAAACGCTTCCACTGTAATTTTTGTTATTTAATGCAAACTCAGTATTTACGCTTCCATCTTTTTGAAAACGCCAATCTCTGAATACATTATCTCCAAAACCTACTTTGTCTGTCGCTTTTAAAAAACGAGCAGGAATAATTTGATCTGTATCAATATTTTCTGTTGCTAACGGAACAGCTCTCGATGTTAGTGTTGTAAACTTTTCCATTAATTTAAGTGTTTTGTGATGTCAATAATTTTTCCTTCAACAGCAGTAGCTACTGCAACTAACGGACTTGCTAAAATAGTTCTAGAACCTTGTCCTTGTCTTCCTTCAAAATTTCTGTTTGATGTAGAAACACAATATTCTCCTTCCGGAATTTTATCATCATTCATTGCCAAACAAGCAGAACAACCAGGTTGTCTTAATACAAAACCTGCCTCTTCAAAAACTCTTTGTAAGCCTTCTTCTGCAATTTGTTTTGCTACCTTTTGTGAACCAGGAACCAACCAAGCATTTACATTTGAAGCTTTCTGTTTTCCTTTTACATAATCAGCTGCAATTCTAAAATCTTCAATTCTAGAGTTGGTGCAACTTCCAATAAACACATAGTTAATTGGTTTGTTGATTAAACTTTCTCCTTTCTTGAAATTCATATATTCCAATGATTTCTCAAAAGAACTATCGTTAAAATCAGGAATGTTTTCTGTGATTTTAATTCCCATTCCAGGATTTGTCCCATAGGTAATCATCGGCTCAATATCTGCTGCATCCAACCAATATTCTTGATCAAAAACAGCATCTGTATCTGTTGGTAATGTTCTCCAGTACGAAACTTTTTTATCGAATTCTTCTCCTTTTGGAGCGTATTCTTTTCCTTCTACATAATCAAATGTAGTTTGATCTGGCGCTATCATTCCACCGCGAGCTCCCATCTCAATACTCATATTACAAACGGTCATTCGGCCTTCCATGCTCATTTCTTCAAATACATTCCCTGCATATTCACAGAAGTATCCGGTTCCAGAATTGGTGCCCAATTTTGCAATGATGTATAAAATTACATCTTTAGGTAACACACCGTTTTTTAGTTTTCCATTTACGTTTACACGCAAACTTTTCGGTTTTTGTAATAACAAACATTGGCTTGCAAAAACTTGTGCTACTTGACTTGTTCCAATACCGAATGCAATCGTACCAAAGGCACCATGTGTTGAGGTATGAGAATCACCACAAACCATTGTCATTCCGGGTTGTGTAAAACCTAATTCAGGTGCAATTACATGAACAATTCCGTTGTTTTTATGACCTAAATCGTACAACGGAATGTTGTTCTTTTTACAGTTTTCAGATAGTTGTGTTAGTTGTTTTCTGGAAAGTGCATCTTTTATTGGTAAATGTTGGTTTACAGTTGGCGTATTATGATCTGCAGTGGCAACAATTTTATCTGGTCTTGCAACCGGTATACCACGTTGTTCTAACTCGTTAAAAGCCTGTGGACTTGTAACTTCGTGAATTAAATGTTTGTCTATATATAAAATTTGTGGACCCTTTTCTATGGTATCAACCACATGTGCATCCCAAACTTTATCAAATAATGTTTTTCCCATTAGGCAACAGCTATTTTCGAAATTTCATTAATATTTTTCATGATACCATGGATATCATCGTCTTTTACTTCTTTTTGTTGATCTGCGCACATTAAAAATGATGTGTATGCTGAATCTAACTGAATTTTAGTCAATTCGTAACCAATTTTCTTTGCTCTATATGCCAAAGCAGCTCTACCACTTCTTGCAGTTAAAATAATGGCACTTTCTGTTACACCAACTTCTTCAGGATCCATAATTTCATAGGTCTCTCTGTTCTTGATAACGCCATCTTGATGAATTCCAGAACTGTGAGCAAATGCATTCGCACCTACAATAGCTTTGTTGGGTTGCACTGGCATTCCCATACTTTCTCTAACTAATAAGCTTGTATCGTATAATAATTTGGTGTTGATATCTGTTTGTAAATTTAAATACGGATGTTGTTTCAACACCATTACCACTTCTTCTAAAGCGGTATTCCCTGCGCGTTCTCCAATTCCGTTAATTGTACATTCTATTTGACGCGCACCATTCATCACTCCGGCAATAGAATTGGCAGTAGCCATTCCTAAATCATTATGACAATGACAAGATAAAATTACATTTTCAATGCCTTTTACATTCTCACGTAAATACCTCATTTTTTCACCATATTCTTCAGGTAAACAATAACCAGTAGTATCTGGAATGTTTAATACAGTTGCACCCGCTTTGATTACCTCTTCACATACTTTTGCTAAAAACGCATTGTCTGTTCTTCCTGCATCTTCTGCATAAAACTCAACATCTTGCACAAAAGATTTTGCATAAGAAACCGCACCAATAGCACGCTCAATTACCTTTTCTCTTGTAGAGTTAAATTTGAACTTTATATGAGAATCACTGGTCCCAATTCCTGTGTGAATTCTTGGGAACTTCGCATACTTTAATGCTTCAGCAGCAACTTTAATATCATTTTCTACAGCTCTTGTTAATCCACAAACGGTAGCGTTTTTTACAATTTTAGCTATTTCTGAAACAGAATTAAAATCACCAGGACTAGAAACTGGAAAACCAGCTTCGATAACATTTACACCTAATAAATCTAATCGTTCTGCAATAACCAATTTCTGATTTGTATCTAATTTACACCCCGGAACTTGCTCTCCATCTCGAAGAGTAGTATCAAAAATTTGGACTTTATTGTCTTGCATGATTACTGTATAGTTTTTTTATATAAATCAAATTTATATATTGGCTTTTCTTTACCAAGTTGTTTATCTGTGTGTTTTACGATGTTAAACCTTTTTTGGTGTGAGTTATAATACTGGTAATCAATAAATTAAAATGAAATCTACTACTTCGTCCAACAATCAAAATGATTCACTTTTTGTGCTGGTTAAGTCATTGACAAAATCAGAAAAGCGTCAATTTAACTTGTATGTGGGTAGATTAGATGGAAATACTGAGGCTAAATTCCTTTCATTATTTAAAATTTTAGATAAAATGAAAGTGTATGATGAGCGTGTGATTTTAAAAAGCGGTATTGTAGCAAAACAGCAATTGTCGAATTTAAAAGCACATCTGTATAAACAATTATTGATCAGTTTACGATTAAATCCAGCACATCAAAATATTCGTGTACAAATAAGAGAGCAATTAGACTTTGCAACAGTTTTATATCAAAAAGGATTGTACAAACAAAGTTTGAAGTTGTTAGATAAAGCCAAAGCAATGGCGTTAGATAATGATGAAAAAAACATTGCATATGAAATTGTTGAATTAGAAAAGGTAATAGAAACTCAGTACATAACTCGAAGTATAAGTACACGTGCTGATGAACTTTTTGAACAGTCAAAAAGGCTTAGTCTCCAAAATGTGATTACCAGTAAATTGTCAAATTTGTCATTACAGTTATATAGCGTTTTATTGAAGATTGGGTATGTTAGAAATGATAATGAGCTGAAGCAAATAAATGAGTACTTTGTAAAAAGACTGCCAGAATACGAATATGATTCTTTGGGGTTACGTGAAAAATTATGGCTTTATAAAGCGCATTTATGGAGAAGTTTTTTAACACAAGATTTTTTGCAATCTTATAAGTATGCCAATAAATGGGTTAATTTATTTAAAGAAAATCCACGCATAATAAGTTTGCATCCTGTGTTTTATTTGAAAGGGAAGAATTACTTATTAGAGTCGTTGTTCTTCATCAAACACTATCATAAATTTAAAGAAGAGCTGCTCAATTTTGAAGAAGAAATTCAACGAAAAAACATTCCGTTAAATAGCAATACAGAAATGTTGATTTTTCAATATGTAAATGCAAATAAACTCCATTTACATTTTTTAGAAGGAACTTTTAAAGAAGGAGAATATTTGGTGGATGAAATTGAGCAAAAAATCACGCTGTATAAAAATAGACTAGACAATCACCATATTGTGGTGTTGTATTATAAAATTGCTTGTTTGTATTTTGGAATGGGGGAATACAAGAAATGTATTGTTTATTTAGCTAAAATAATCAATCCTAAAACAGTAAAATCAGGAGAAGATTTACAGTGTTTTGCGCGTGTATTGAATTTAATTGCGCATTATGAATGTGGATTGGATTATCACTTAGAGCACCAGTTTAAAGACACATATAAGTTCTTATTGAAAATGGAAAATCTACAGGCAGTTCAAAAAGAATTTATTGTTTCTATTAGAGCGTTGAGCGATGTGTATCCTCATCAAATTAAAAAGGAGTTTAAGAAAATCCATGCACGTTTGCAGAAGTTTGAAAACCATCCATACGAAAAACGTGCGTTCTTATATCTAGATATTTTGTCTTGGTTAGAGAGTAAAATAGAAAATAAACCTGTAGGAGAAATTATTAGGAAAAAAGCGGAGAAATTTATTTCTTAAGAGCCAATTGAATTCTTTTTCTAGTGATATCCACTTCCAATACTTTCACAATAATTTGTTGATTCAATTGTACAATTGCATTGATGTCTTTTACAAAAGTATCAGATAAATTAGAAACATGAATCAATCCACTTTCTTTGATTCCGATATCTACAAAACAACCAAAATTGGTAATGTTATTTACAATTCCTGGCAATAATTGACCTTCTTTTACATCTGCAATCGTTTTTAGATTTTGATTGAATGTGAAAACTTTGGCTTTTTCTCTCGGATCTAAACCGGGCTTCTCTAATTCGCTAATAATATCTTTCAACGTAGGTAAACCTATGGTTGTAGAGGTGTAGTTTTGTAAGTCAATTTTACTTAAAAGTGTTTTGTTACCGATTAAATCGCTCACATTCGTTTTTAGATCTTTTGCCATTTTTGTTACCAATGCATAACTTTCTGGATGAACTCCAGAATCATCTAAAGGGTTTTTAGCATTTTTTATTCTTAAAAAACCAGCAGATTGCTCAAAAGCTTTCCCTCCTAAACGTGCTACTTTTTTAATTTGAACTCGAGAAGAGAACGAACCGTTTTCATTTCTGAAATTCACAATATTTTCAGCCAATTTTGGGCCAATTCCAGATACATAACTCAACAAAGATTCGCTTGCCGTATTGATATTTACGCCAACAGTATTTACACAGCTTTCTACAACAGTATCTAATGATTTTTTCAATTTTGTTTGATCAACATCATGTTGGTATTGTCCAACTCCAATAGATTTTGCATCAATCTTTACCAATTCAGCCAAAGGATCTGCTAAACGTCTTCCTATAGAAACTGAACCACGAACCGTAATGTCATAATTAGGAAACTCCTCTCTAGCAATTTTTGAAGCAGAATAAATTGAGGCACCAGCTTCATTCACAATAAATACTTCAACATCATTTTTAAACTGAATCTTACGAATCAACTGTTCTGTCTCTCTAGAGGCAGTTCCGTTACCTATTGCAATAGCTTCAATTTTATAAGCATCTGTTAAAGAACTTATTTTTTTAATGGCTTCGGTGAATTTATTTTGTGGTGCATGTGGATAGATAGTTTCATTATGAACCAATTCACCCTGCTTATTTAAACAAACTACTTTGCATCCTGTTCTAAATCCAGGATCTATAGCTAAAATGCTTTTTTCTCCTAAAGGAGCTCCTAATAACAGTTGTTTTAAGTTATTTGCAAAAACAGCAATGGCATCTGTATCTGCTTTTTCTTTTGCAATAGACAATGCTTCATTTGATAGTGAAGGATACAATAAACGTTTGTATGAATCTTGTATTGCTTCTTTAATTTGAGTTGCACATTCATTTTGAGAACGAATGATTCTATTCTCTATTCTGTCAAGTAATCGTTCTGAATCTATTTCAATTTTTACACGAATAAAGCCTGCTTCTTCTGCGCGTAAAATGGCTAATAATCTGTGTGAAGGAATTCTCTGTAGCGATTCACTCCAATCAAAATATTGTTTGAATTTTTGTGCTTTTTCTTCGCTTGCTTTGGTCTTAATAATTTTAGTTGAAATAGTAGCAAAACGTTCTAATTGTGTTCTGATGTTATTTCTAATGTCTGTTCGCTCATTAACCCACTCGGCAATGATAAAACGAGAGCCTTCTAATGCTTTTTCTGCGGAAGTTACTTCGTTAGAAGTGTATTTTGAAGCCGTGAAGTCTAAATCGTTTACACGTTGACTCATGATCATTTTAGCCAATGGTTCTAAGCCATTTAAACGAGCTGTTTCAGCTTTTGTTTTTCGCTTTTTCTTATAAGGTAAATACAAATCTTCTAAAGAAGTTAGCTCTTTAGTTACTTCAACTTTTTGTTTGATTTCATTAGTTAAAACTCCTTGCTCTTCTAAAGATTTCAAAATTGTTTTTTTACGTTTTTCTAGTGTCTCAAAAACTTCTTTGAATTTAACGATGTCACCAATTTCTACTTCGTCTAAATTACCAGTGCGTTCTTTTCTATAACGCGCAATAAACGGAATGGTACAATCTTCTTTTAGTAATTCCAGCGTGTTTTGAATTGACTTTTCTGAAAGCTGCGTTTGTTGAGTGATGTAGTTTAGAAGTTGCATTTTATAAGAATGGAATAGTATTAAAAGTAAAAACCTCACAGAAAAACTGTGAGGTTGCTAATATAGTAAATGATACTTTCTTTTTAAGAAACTTGTCCTCCGTTCTCAATCTTTTCAGACGGTTCAACAAAAGCAAGTTTACCATCAGGAGTATCTGTCATTAAAATCATTCCTTGACTTTCTACGCCTCTTAATTTTCTTGGGGCTAAATTGCATAATACAGTAACTTGTTGTCCAATAATGTCTTCTGGTTTAAAGCTTTCTGCAATACCAGAAACAATGGTTCTTACATCAATACCAACATCTACTTTTAATTGTAAAAGTTTTTTAGTTTTAGGTACTTTTATTGCTTCAATAATAGTTCCAACTCTCATATCTAATTTGGTAAAGTCGTCAAACTCTATCGTTTCTTTTTGAGGTTCAAGAACTTTATTTGCTTGTTCGTTTGCTGTTTTGGTAGCTTGTAATTTCTCTAATTGAGTAGTTATTTCACTGTCCTCAATTTTAGCAAATAACAATTCAGCTTTATTAATTTGATGATCTGCTTCTAATAAGACTTCTTTTTCAGAAACATCGTTCCAAGCTAAGTTCTCATCAAGATTTAACATGTTTTTCAACTTTACAGAAGTAAAAGGTAAAAATGGCTCAGATAATACAGCCAATCCAGCAGCAATTTGTAGAGCAACATTCATAATTGTTTTTACACGTTCCTCATCTAGTTTAATAACCTTCCAAGGTTCTTCATCGGCTAAATATTTATTTCCTAAACGTGCTAAACTTAGTAGTTCTTGAGAAGCTTCTCTAAAACGGTAACGTTCTATAGATCTAGAAATGGTATTTGGAAACTCTTTTAATGTAGCCAACGTTTCTTCATCTACTTCAGAGAATTCTCCAGCAGGTGGTACTTGCCCTCCATAATATTTATTAGTCAATACAATAACACGATTGATAAAGTTTCCGAAAATGGCTACCAACTCATTGTTATTTCTTGCTTGAAAATCTTTCCAAGTAAAATCGTTATCTTTTGTTTCTGGAGCTGTTGCTGTTAATGCATAACGCAATACATCTTGTTTCTCTGGGAAATCTTGTAAATATTCATGCAACCAAACCGCCCAGTTTTTAGAAGTCGATAATTTATTTCCTTCTAAGTTTAAAAATTCGTTTGCAGGTACGTTTTCTGGTAAAATATAATCTCCGTGTGCTTTTAACATTGCAGGGAAAATGATACAGTGAAAAACAATATTATCTTTCCCAATAAAATGAACCAATTTAGTGTTCTCATCTTTCCAATATGGTTCCCAATCTGTGTTATTTTGTTCTGCCCATTCTTTGGTTGCAGAAATATATCCGATAGGTGCATCAAACCAAACATACAATACTTTTCCATCTGCGCCTTTAATCGGAACTGGAATTCCCCAATCTAAATCACGTGTAACTGCTCTTGGCCTTAAACCATCGTCAATCCAAGATTTAACTTGCCCCAAAACATTAGGTTTCCAATCGTTTTTATGTCCTTCTAAAATCCATTCTTTTAAGAAGGCTTCATGTTTATCTAAGGGTAAAAACCAGTGTTTGGTTTCTTTTAAACTAGGAACATTTCCTGTAATAGAAGATTTTGGATTGATTAAATCTGTTGCATTATGAGTAGTACCACAGTTTTCACATTGATCACCATAACTTTCTTCATTTCCACATTTTGGACAAGTACCAACTACAAAACGATCTGCTAAATATTGATTTGCCTCAGCATCATATAATTGTTCTGTAACTTCTTCAATAAATTCACCATCATTATATAATTTGGTAAAGAAACCTGAAGCAGTATCGTGATGAACTTTTGCTGATGTTCTTGAATAATTGTCAAATGAAATACCAAAATCTGCAAAAGAGGTTTTGATAATTTCATTGTATTTATCAACCACTTGTTGTGGTGTAATTCCTTCTTTTTTTGCTTTAATTGTAATTGGCACTCCATGTTCATCAGAACCACAAACAAACAGCACATCTTCTCCTTTTTGACGTAAATAACGTGCGTAAATATCTGCAGGAACATACACACCAGCTAAATGGCCAATATGAACGGGTCCGTTAGTATAAGGTAATGCAGCAGTAATTGTATATCTTTTTGGAGTATTCATTGTATTTATTTTGCGAATGTGAATTATCAGTTTTGGACTGATTTTTGAAAGGCAAAAGTACGGAAAAGCAATGAAAACTCATTTTTTTAAGCGATCAAAAATAGATACATTTACAATTATTGGATTATTAGATTGCTAGAACCAAGAAACAAGACAGAATTTGAATACAAGAAAGAAGCAGAATATGAAAAGCAAAATATTTTTTTTTACATTATTAATGGTGTCAATACTAACGAATGCGCAAGTAGAAAAAGATACGGTAGCTGTAAAAGACACAATAACTATAAAAAATGCACTAGAAGTTAAAGACTCTGTAGTTGTAAAAAAACCAATAATAATTCAGCCTGCTTATTTACAAAAAGGAGATACGATAGCTATTGTTGCACCTGCGGGGATTTTAAAAAATAAAGTGGCTATTATTGACAAGGCAAAAGCATTAGCCGAAAGTTGGGGATTACATGTAGTTTATGGAAAAAACGTATTCAGTCAAGGACATCATTTTGCAGGATCGGATGAAGAACGAGCAAGTGACTTTCAGAAAGCATTAGACAACCCAAATATCAAAGCAATTTGGGCAGCAAGAGGTGGTTATGGATCGGTTAGGATCTTAGATAAGTTAGACTTCACTAAGTTTAAAGAAAATCCAAAGTGGGTAATTGGATATTCCGATATCACTGCTTTTCATAGTCATATTCATACGTTGGGAATTGAAACGATTCACGGTATGATGGGAACTAGTTTAGGTGATGAACTTAAAGATATTAAAAAAACAGTGTCGAGTTTTAAAAAAGCGCTTTTTGGTAAAAAATTAAAATATAAAATTGAATCTAATTCTTTCAATAGAGAAGGAGAAACAACAGGAGAATTGACTGGGGGAAACCTCTCTATTTTAATGTCAGTATTGGGCTCTAAAAGCCAAGTAGATACTAAAAAAAAGATTTTATTTATAGAAGAAATAGGAGAATATAAGTATAGTATTGATAGAATGCTGCAAAGTTTAAAACGTGCTGGATTTTTTGAGCATTGTAACGGTTTAGTAATTGGAGATATTTCAAATATTAAGAAGAATACAACCAAATGGGGGAAACCAATTGAAGAATTAATTTTAGATATGGTTGCCGAATATGATTTCCCAGTACTATTCAATTTTCCAGCTGGGCACGAAAAAGACAACAGAGCATTGATTTTTGGAAGAAATATAAAATTGGATGTGACAAAAGAAGGGACGTCTACAGTGGTTTTTGATTGATAATATATGGCAGAGCATAACGAACTGGGTAAAAAAGGAGAACAACTAGCAGTTGAGTATTTGTTAGAACACAAGTATAAAATTGTTGCTAGAAACTATCGATATTTAAAAGCAGAAGTTGATATCATTGCAAGAAAGGAAGATACCTTAGCAGTAGTTGAAGTAAAAACACGATCGTCAGACGAGTTTGGAAACCCACAAGACTTTGTGAGCCCTAAAAAGATAAAATTATTACTAAGTGCAATAGATCATTATGTGGTAGAAAATGAGTTGGATGTAGATGTTCGGTTTGATATTATTGCCATTATAAAACAAAAAAGCGTCTTTCAAATAGAACATTTAAAAGACGCTTTTTTACATTTTTGACTTCTTATTTCTCTAAGTACTCTACAATTTTTCGTACTTCATTTAATGTTTCTGGTTTCGCAATAATTTTTTTATCCTTATTTAAGATAATATAGGTTGGTGTTGAATAAATCTGATATTTTCTAGCAACTGGGTTTTCCCACTTTTTCAATCCAATAACATTATGCCATTTTGGGTATTTTTGAATATGCTTTTTCCATTCTTTATCATTTTTTTCTAAACTAAAAGCAATCACCTTTGTTTTCTTTGCATTTCTGGTATAGGTATATAAAACAGGAATCTCACGTAAACAATGTCCGCAACCAGTACTCCAAAAAGCCAACACATAATTCTCAGCATCATTTAGTGTAGATAGTTTGTAGTTTTTACCGTTTTTTGACCAAGTAATTTCTGGAGCGATTCTACCAATTCCTACGGCTGTCTTTTCATTGTAACTCTTTAGGAAATCTGAATTTTGAGAACTAGCTGGTAACTTTTTGTAATACGTATTCACCATATAATCAGAAAAAACGATCTTCTGAGAATTGACAAACTGAGTGATTAAAAACTCAATAACATCTTTTCTAAACGCAGGTTTTTTTGCGAGCCCTAACACTTTAGCGACTGTTTTTTTGTACAGTTCTGTTTGTTTCTTTGCATCATCAGAATAATTCATGTAGAATATATAATCTGTAATTCTGTCAACAAGAAAAGCCGAATTATACAAAGTAGCATTGTTAAAATCGATGGTATCAAAAAAATGATCGTTGATAGATTTTAAATATTCTTGACCATCTTTTGCTACTGTTGGTCTATTATATCTGTTTGTAGCTTTGATAAAATGATAGACCATTTTTCCTTTAGACTTAGCTAAATACTGCTTTTGTAAGCTTGCTATTTTAGTCAATTGTGTTTTGTATAAGCTTGCCGTTTTAGGCTGTGGCTTTTTTATGTATGAAATTTGTAACGAGTCCGCTTTATATTGTTGCGAAGAAACAACTCTGATGTATTCTTGGTAGATTTTGTTCTCAGTAGAAGTTGAAAACCGAATGGTTTCTTCTGCTTTATCAGGATTAAATTTAAATGCGACATTTTCTTTATTAAACAAAAAATCGGCGAATCCCCTTCCTTCTGTATTGTAGGTAACTCTATAAGCGCCAACTTTTGCATTTGCAGGCAAGGTAAATTCAAACTTGCTGCTTTTTGATGTCTTTTTTAAGGTTGTGCTCTTTACAAAAACTTGTCTAGCACCTTCTATTTTATACAAAATTGCCCAATTGTATTTTTTTGGAGGACTTAATTCACCAGAAATTTTATACTGAGCCTGTATGCTTAAAGAAGCTAAGAAAAATAATAGAAATAATTTTTTCATCGATAGAATTTTTAGTTTCTTGATAAAATTTCAAGAAGCGTACCAAATTACTATTTCTTACTTAAAATAAGTACATTGCTGTAAAATTATTAACATGAATTTCACAAATAAAGTTGTTTGGATTACTGGAGCTTCTTCTGGTATAGGAGAAGCATTGGCAATTAAGTTGTCTAATTTGGGTGCAAAACTGATTTTATCGGCCAGAAATGTGCCTGCTTTAGAAGCAGTAAAACATGCATGTAAAAATTCTGAATCAGTAAAAATAGTACCATTAGATTTAGAAGAGTACTCAATTCTAAATGGAAAAGTTACTGAGGCTATTAATTGGTTTGGTAGAATTGATGTATTGGTAAATAATGGCGGAATTAGTCAACGTTCTTTAGCTAAAGACACGGCAATTGCTGTTGATAAACGAATTATGGACATCAATTATTTAGGAACCGTTGCTTTGACAAAAGCGGTGTTGCCTCATTTTATAGAGAACCAGAGCGGGCAGTTTGTTGTAACAACAAGTATTGTCGGGAAAGTTGCCACACCTTTACGCTCTAGTTATGCTGCTTCTAAACATGCATTACATGGTTTTTTTGACAGTTTACGCGCAGAAAATCATAAAAATAATATAACGGTTACTTTAGTTTGTCCTGGGTTTGTAAATACTCATATTTCTATGAATGCGTTGACAGGTGATGGAACTCCGCAGAATGTAATGGATACCGCAACTCAAAATGGAATTGAACCTGAAAAATTTGCTAAAATCATGGCAAAAGCCATTTACAAGAAAAAACAAGAAGTGTATATCGCAGGCGCTAAAGAAAAGTTAGGAATTTATACAAAACGGTTTTTTCCGAAATTGTTATCTGTTATGATTCGGAAATTGTCTGTTACTTAATAAACTCGATGGCTTCAAAGTACGCTACAATTGATTCTTTCATCAACACAGATTGTTCTCCAGGTTTTAAATTGGGTAATTCATTTACTGTTTTATAATGAGGCCATCCATCTGGATCAAAAAAGTCAAATTCATAATAACCATATGGTTCTAACAATTTACAAATTGCTATATGCATTAAGTTTACTTTTTCGTCTTTTTTAAATTTTCGTTCTCCTTGACCCAATTCTTGAACACCAATTAAATAAATAATAGCATCTAAATTTAAGACATCACCCTCAGCAAATTGTGTAGAAAGTTTATCCACTAATAAATCCCATTTTTCTTTTAAAGAAGTAGTTTCTGTCATAGCAGCAAATATAAAGTATCTCTCGATGAAACCGTATTAAATTTTAAGGCATTTGAATTTTCATTCTTTTTATAGTAAGTTCGCATAGATAAACACAAAACAACCACATGAATATATTTGACATTGTAATTACCGTATTTCTTTTATTTGGATTTGTAAGAGGACTCATGAAAGGATTATTTATAGAAGTAGCTTCTTTGGTTGCTTTAATAGGTGGCGTTTGGGGAGCTATACATTTCTCTTATTTTGTTGGAGATTTTTTAGAAGAAAGTGTTTCTTGGAGTGAGAAACAAATCTCATTGGCAGCCTTTGCAATTACCTTTATACTTATAATTATTGTGGTAATTATGGTTGGAAAATTCTTAACTAAGTTAGCAGATTTAGCTGCTTTAGGGTTGGTGAATAAAGCCTTAGGAGGTGTTTTTGGATTGTTAAAAATAGGCTTGATATTGAGTATTGTTTTTATCTTTTTTCACAGAATGAATTCGACCATCACTTTTGTAGATGAAGAAACCTTAGAAGAATCTGTGTTGTATGAAACTGTTAAAAGCTTTGCACCTACAATATTTCCATCCATCATTAAAGAAGATGGTGAAACCAATGATGATGTGATTGATACAATTATAGATGAAGTAAATTAAAAAACCCGATGCAATTGCATCGGGTTTTTTGTTATGATTTCTTTTTCAAAATACTTAAAAATAAAAGCGATTAAAATTAGGGGGAATTTTTTTAACCGCTTTGTATCAACAAATACTTATTGAGGGGGATAACAAATTTACAGTAGAAAAGCATACTGTACAATACCCATTTATGGGGTTTTTTCTCTCACCATTTATAGGGGGAAGATACTCACCATAAATGGTGAGAACTATATATTTTGCACAAAAAAAAGGCTTACAAATTGTAAGCCTTTTTAGTTTTATGAGTTGTTCTTAATACAGCGAAACAGTACCGTTAGACAAGTGATACACACCACCAACAATTTTAATTTCACCAGTGTCTTCCATTTCTTTTAAAACCGAGCTTTTCTCTCTAATTCTATCAATAGTTAACAAAACATTATTCTTAATAGTTTGATTTACAAATTCTGTGTTTGAAGAAGTATGGTCTCCAGAAACCTGACTTTCAGAAAGTGCAACTGCAGGCTGAATATTAGCTAGCATTGCTGTAATATTTCCAAGTTCTACATGGTCGCAAGCTGCTTTTACTGCTCCACAACTTTCATGTCCTAAAACAAACACTAATTTACTGCCTGCTACTTTACAAGAATATTCCATGCTTCCTAGAATATCAATATTTTCAAAGTTTCCTGCAACTCTAGCCACAAAAACATCTCCAATAGTTTGATCAAAAATCAACTCTACAGGAACACGAGAATCAATACAAGAAAGTACAACTGCTTTTGGAAACTGTCCACTTTCAGTTTGAGAAACTAATGCTTTTGTATCTACGGTGTTGGTATTGTTTTCTACAAATCGGGCATTACCATCTAGTAAATCTTGTAATACACTATCAGCAGTAAATGCGTCTTGACTTTCTTTATTTATGGCGTTATTTATATGTGTCATTTTTTCTTTTTTAATTGTTATCTATTACGTTTTCTTTAATCCATTGTGTACATTCATCAAATGTTTTGAAGATGTGTTCTTTTGGAATTAAATCTGGAATGATGTCAATTCTTTCCATCATATATTTTGGTTGCTCTAATAAACCAACAAACAAGATTTCAATATTGTTGCTCCCTAGCTCTTGTAAAACATCTTCCATAGCATATAGTCCAGATTGATCCATATAAGGCATGCGTCCTAATCTAATAATAACTGTAGACGCCGTTAAGGGTATTTGAGCTGCCAAACTGTGAAAATCGCTGGTAGATCCAAAAAACAATGGCCCTTTTATGTGTTTGATAAATACTTTCTCCTTTAAATCTTCAGGGAAGTTTTTTTCATCAGACCAATTTTTTTCTTTCTTTAATGATTTCACATCAGAGCGTTCAGCTGCAACATCTCCTATCTTTTTCATAAACATTAAAGAAGCAATTATCAATCCAATTCCTACTGCAAATACTAGGTTCCAAAAAGTAGATAATAATAACACTACGATCATTATTACAACTTCTGAGCTTAATTTTAAAGGCCCAACTTTCATATCTCTAGGTAAACTAGGAATTGCTTTTAATCCTTTGTAATCCATAACCCCAATACCAACAGTAATTAAAATTCCGGCTAAAACTGCAGCTGGAATCTGAGATGCAATTGGTCCTAATCCTAATAAAATAACTAACAGCATTAAACCAGCAACCATACCAGATAATCTTGTTTTACCTCCAGATTTTATATTTACAACGGTTCTAATTGTTGCTCCAGCACCAGGGATTCCTCCAAAAATAGCAGCAATACTATTACCAATTCCTTGACCAATTAATTCCTTATTAGGTTTGTGTTTTGTTTTTGTCATATTATCTGCCACAACTGATGTTAATAACGAGTCAATTGCACCTAATAAAGCTAATGTTAATGCTGTAAAGAAATATGGTGTTAAACTAGCAAATTCAAATTCTGTTAAAATTGATAAATTAGGAATTGGAAACCCTCCAGGAATGGTTTCAATAGCTCTATAATCTAGCCCAAATCCAACAGCAATTCCAGACATTATTACTAATGCAACTAATGTACTAGGTACTTTAGTAGTTATCCGTTTAAAACCATATATAATAATAATGGTTCCTAAGGCTAAAATCAACTCTAACCAATTTATGTTTTTTAATGCGTTAGGCAATACTTTTAATGCTCCTAATACACCAGAAGCTTCTTTTGATGCAAGGGTTTGAGATTCTTTTAAGATGTCTGCATCATTAATTTGCTCAGCACGTACAATGGTCTCTTTAAAATTTTCTAGGACCAAAATCCCTTCTCCTGCTTCTTTCTTTAAAATATTTTCTAAGATAACTTCTTGAGCCTGTGGTTTAAATTGATTTACAAAATCAACATCTTCTTTTGGGTAATATCCTAAAGATGGTAAAACCTGAGTAATTAAAATAATTACACCAATTGCAGTCATAAAACCCGAAACTACTGGGTAAGGAATATATCGTATGTACTTTCCTACCCCCAAAGCTCCTAAGCCAACTTGCATTAAGCCGGCTAATAAGAATACTGTTAGAATGGCTGGTAATGCTTTGGCAACATCACCATCATTGGTTGCTATTATACCTGCAATAACAATCATACTTACTGCTGTCATTGGAGCAGTTGGTCCAGAAATTTGAGTGCTTGTTCCTCCCAAAAGAGCGGCAAAAAAACTCAAGAAGATTGCTCCATATAATCCAGCGCTAGGGCCTAAACCAGAGCTAACACCAAAGGCTAGTGCTAAAGGTAATGCTACAATTCCGGCAGTAATACCACCAAATAAGTCTCCTTTTAAATTGCTAAAAATATTTTTCATATGTATATATGTTTCCTTAACCTATGTAAAAATAGGAATTTTAAATTATTAAAATAATTGAGTTTAAAGTACAGTGTACTTAAAATAGACGAGAATTATATAACAAACTCTGGCGGTGGAGTGGAGTACTCTAAATATGTAGATGCATAGATCTTTTGTAAATAGTTGCTATTTGCCTTATTAGATGATAAAATTTCTGACTTATTATTTATTAGATATTCAACAATCTTTTTTTGTTCGTCAACTTCTTTTTTTTCACTTTCAGAGTCTTCAAAATCTCCGATAGACGTTTTTTCTAAAGAGACCTCTAGTGATCCATAATTATCAGACACATAAACACTTGCTTTTATTGATAAAATTAATAAAAGAGCAATTTTTAAAACAATATTTTTACGGAATGTATTCAACTATAATTCTTTTAAGGCATTTGCTGAAATCCAGCCAATTTTACCGTCGGCTAATTTAATCTTTTTCCAGTTATCTAATGCATCTAAAATGTTAACTTTTGTACCTTCGTGAAGTACAAATACTTCATTTGAATTTAAGGTAGGAGCGTTGTTTACAGAAACTTTTGATGAGAAAATAATTGCTGTTTTAGTTTTGATTGCTTTTTGATATTGATTGTAAGAAATGAAAACAGATATCGCTAATAAAAAGAAAGATAAAATACTTGTTAAAAAGTAAATTCTCTTTCTATTTGAAATCGATGAAACGTAAAAAAGCAAGAATAAAATTGAAGCTAAAAATGATAAAAATACAGCTAAGCTAGACCATTGATTGTAAGATAGCTTCTGAATATAATTTGCCTCTAATCGTTGTAAAAACGTTTTTGGCAATTCTTCAATATTATCAATTGTCATTCTCCTTGCGAATTCTAAATTGTTTGAAGCATCTGTGTTTAATGGATCTAATTTTAGTGCTTTTTCGTAATAATAAATTGTGTTAGCTACACTATTTAATTTGTAATACGAATTGGCAATATTGTAATACAAAGTTGAAGAAACAGAATCTTTAGCTTCTATTTCTTGGTACAATTTTATGGCTTCATTATACTTACCATCTTTATACGATTTATTTGCTTTTTCAAACAAATTAGCAGTACTGGTTTGAGCCACAACAGCAGTTATAGACAACAGCATACATAAAAAGAAAAGTGTTTTTTTCATAATTTATAATTGTTTGTCTATTTCTGTGATTACTTGTATTGCTTTCTCATATTCTGCTTGCATCATTACATCTGTAATTGGTGTATATCTTGCAAAATCACAGTCATTTAATACATCAATAAATGTTGTTATTGTTGTTTCGTTTACATTTCTAGACTGCAATATATTCGTGATTTTATCTCTACTTATATCAGAAGTTTCAATTTGTAATTTTGCTTTTAAATAGTTGTGTAGTGCTTTTTCTAAAGCAATATAAAACGCTTCTTTATTTCCTAATTGCTTTTTAGCTTCTGATAGAAATTTTTTAGCCAAACGATCTGCTTTACGCTGTTTAACACCAATTAGATCACTATTTCTTTCTGCTGTTTTATTGTAGATGACTATTCCAATTGGAATAGCAATTAAAGGTAACAGTAGCAAAATATAAAACAGATTTGATTTAAAGAAGTCCTTTTCTAAAACTGGTTTAAAAGTAGATTTTGTTTGAATATATCTAAAGTTACTTCCTGTTATTGTAATATCCTTTTTAAGAGTATTGTTGGTGGTAGGCGCAATTTCTTTTCCTTCTAATACATTTACAAAGAGATCTTCTGTTGTAATAGTCTTATAGACTTTCTTCTTTGGATTAAAATATGAAAAAGAAACTTTAGGAATCTTATATTTCCCTTTAAACTCTGGGACAACTGTATACAAATCGTAAATAGTACCACGAATTCCACTAAGTGTAGTTTGTATCAACTCTTTATGCTCTGGAGTATAAATTTCTAATTCTTTTGGAGTTTCTATTTTAGGGATTTCAAATAATTTCAAATTCCCTTTTCCAGAAACAGCTACTTTTATCTGAGAAGATTCATTTGCTTTTAAATCATTCTTACTAGCTGTTACTGTAAAAAGAAAACTTCCTACAGCTCCAGTAAAATTTTCTGGTTTGCCTTTTAAAGGCAGTTCTTTTACGTTTATGTTTCTTTTAGGAGAAGAAAATATTTTTGTAACATTTCTTGTAATTGGATTTCCAAAGAAATCCCCTCTTCCTGTTGGAACGCCAATCAAAATATTCATTTTCATTGGCTCAATAATTAGTTTACCAGATTTTGTTGGAATTAATAAAGCCTTTTTAAGTACTACATACCTGTAGTTTTCTCCATTGTATTTCCCGTTTTTTATTTGCAAATTATGAATCTTAATATCTTGATTCCAAAAGCCATTATACTGTGGAGTTTCTGTTACAGAAAAATCTTTTACACTAATATTTTGGCTCACATATAATTTATACTCTACATAAATTCCTTCCCCAACATAAGGTTTGCTTTTAGAAATTTCTGCAACCAAATGCACATTTTGTTGGGCGATATATTCTGGGTCGTTTGGATTTGGTGGTTTTTTAATAGCTTTTAAAACAGTTATTTTAACAGCATTTGAAGTTAATGCTTTACCTCTGTGCTCTAGTGTTGCTCCAGAAATGGTATAAGAACCTATTGCTTTTGGTTTTACAAAATATGTATACGATTGAGAAAAACTCACTTTACCGTTTATCCAAGATTGACTTATAGATTGATTTGGACCAGAAAGAACTTTGAAGTTTTTAAAACTAGGAGGTGTAAAATTATCTGCACCTTGTTTGTTGATAGAAAAAACAATTCTGAAATGTTCGTTTACACCCAATTTAGTTTTGCTTACAGAGGTTTTAAACACTGCTTGAGCAAAAATTCCTTGAGTAATTAAACTCAATAGTAAGAATATGTAAACCGTTTTATTTTTCATTTTTAAGTTGTCAAAAATACTACCTTTTTTTATAATATTTTGAATAGTAATTTCTACCAGTCTTTTTCTTGTTTAACCTTAGTGCCTTTTGCTTTTTTAAGATTCATTTTCTTTTGGGTTTTCTTTTCCTCATTATTTAAACTCTCTAAGAGTTGCTTAATCTGCTGAGGCGTCATATTTCCCTTTTTAGGCTTCGGTTTTTGCTTCTGATCTTTTTTATCGTTCGGGTTTTTAGGCTTCTTATCTTGGTCCTTATCTCCGTCTTTTTTATCTTTCTTTTTGTCGTCCTTTTTCTTATCTTCTTTCTTTTCGTCTCCCTTGTCGTCTTTCTTCTCTTTATCTCCTTTTTTGTCCTTATTTTCCTTTTTATCTTTGTTGTCTTTCTTTTTGTCGTCTTTTTTATCCTTCTTTTTATCTTTATTTTCTTTGTCTTGCTGCTTTTTTAGTAGCTTTTTTGCAACTGCTAAGTTGTAGCGAGTTTCATCGTCATTAGGATTGTTTCTCAACGAGTTTTTATATGCATCTACAGCTAGCTGATATTGTTTTTGTTCCATAGCAGCATTTCCAATATTATGAAATGCTTCTGCTTTGGTAAATTTATCTTTTGATCCTTTTGCCGTTACTTCGTATTGAGGCACTGCTTCTTTAAAATTCTTTTCTTGGTATAAAGCATTTCCCAAATTGTAACTCGCTTTTTTGTAGCTAGAATTTTTTTCTAATGCTTTTTGATAAGAAACACTTGCATCAGTATATTTTTCCTTTTGATACAATTCATTGCCTTCTCTAACTAAGCTTCTTGCTTCTCTTTGTAAAGCAATAGAATCTTTAACTTCTTGAGCACTTAATGCTGATGTAAAGAACATCAGTAGTGCTAAAAATGAATATGTTGCTTTCATAATTTTGTGTTTATTGTTCATCAAACAAATCAATCTTTTTTATCCATTTTGTTTTCTTGTCTAAAAAGAAAATATCTATCAATAAAAAGAAAATTCCTATTCCAATAAACCATTGAAATTGGTCTTTATAATCTGAAAATTGTTTTGTCTCAAACTCGTTTTTCTGAGCGTTTGCGATTAATTTCTCTATAAAATCAACAGGTATGTTGGTTTTGTTTCCATCTATATATCTTCCACCAGCGGCATTTGCCACAGTTTCAAGAATTTTCGGATTTCTTTTAGTAATTACTGTTTCTCCCTTGTGCTTTTTATATCCAATTAAAGAACTACCTGCCTTTAATGGTATTGGTCCACCTTTCTCTGTTCCAACACCTATGGTGTACACTTTTACACCTTCTTTAGCCATATTCAGAGCAACTTGCTTTGTCTCTTCCTGATGATCTTCTCCGTCAGAAATAATAATCAAAAAGCGATTTGTTTGCTCGTCATTATTATAATAGGTTTTAGCCAAATTCAACGCTTCATTAATTGCCGTTCCTTGACTAGAAACTAAATCTGGACTTGCATTTTGTAAAAACATTTTTGCTGCTGCATGATCTGTTGTTATTGGTAAAAGAGGATACGAATTTCCCGCATAAATAATAATTCCAACTCTATCGCTCCCTAATTTATCTATGATTTTAGAAATAATTTGTTTCGCTTTTTCTAACCTGTTTGGAGCAATATCTTCTGCCAACATACTTTTAGAAACGTCTAATGCAAAAACAACGTCTACACCTTCTCTTTTTATCGTTTTTAGTTTGGTTCCCATTTTTGGGTTTACCAAAGAAAGAACCAAAAAACTTATTCCTATAATTAGAAAAGAAAGCTTTAAAACTGATTTAAAGGTAGAAGCATTTGGAGCTAATTTTTCTAACAGAGCGGTATCAATGAACTTTTTTTGAGTTCTTTTTTTCCACCAAAAGGCCAACAGAAATAATACAATTATTACAGGAATAATTGCGAAATAATAAAAATATATTGGTTCTTCTATTTGATACATTTTGATCTGTGTAATTGTTTTTAAATAAAACTTTTAAATACCGTGTTTTTTAATGTGTATTCGAAAACAAGTAATCCTAATGCAATTAAAACTAATGTTCGATACAGCTCTTGATAATTATAATATTTAAATTCTTCTATTTTCGTTTTTTCTAATTTATTGATTTCATCATAAATTGCCTTTAACTTACTGTTATCAGTAGCTCTAAAATATTTTCCACCAGTTTCTGCAGCAATATGTTCCAACAATTTTTCATCAATTTCAACCTGTTGTTTGCTAAAGATTAATCGTTTTGTTACTGGGTCTTTATGAGTTGGGAAATCTGCCATTCCGTTAGTTCCAATCCCAATTGTATATACTTTTATATCCAATTCCTTTGCCAATTCTGTAGCTGTTTTTGGATCAATAAAACCAGAATTATTAACACCATCTGTCAATAAAATAATGACTTTACTTTTGGCTTTGCTCTCTTTTAATCTGTTGACAGAAGAACCCAATCCCATTCCTATTGCTGTTCCGCCCTCTAATTGTCCCCATTTAATTTCAGAAATGGTTCTTTTTACAATTCCTTTATCACTGGTAATTGGTGTTTGCGTAAAACTTTCTCCAGCATACACAACAATACCAATTCTATCATTTGGTCTACGATTTACAAAATCTGTAGCCACTTTTTTAAGTGCTTCTAAACGATTTGGTTTTAAATCTCTAGCTAACATACTTGCAGAAACATCAATTGCCATAACAATGTCAATTCCACGATTGGTTTTTGTCTTTTTACTAACAGCAACATTCCTTGGTCTTGCCAATGCTAAAATCAGTAGGCATAATGCAGCAATTCTTAACACAGCTAAGGTTGGTTTTAACTTAGAAACAATAGACTGTTCTGCTTTAAATCCTTTAATACTTGGAATGGTTAATGTTGCCGCGTTTTTTTTTCGTTTTAATACGTACCAAAGAATTACTAACGGAATTAGTAAAAATAACCAGAAGAATTCTGGATTATGAAATTCGAAATTACTCCAGTTCATCTTCATCTTCGGTTTTAGTTTCTGGTACTTCTTCTATCGTTTCAGGTTTTAACTCTACAACTACTTCTTCTGCCTCTTTTCTGTTAAACTCTATTTGTTCTGACATTGGTTTTGATTTTGCAAACTTTACCAAATCAGCTTCTCTTAATATATTTCGTAGTTTTTTAATAGTCTCCTTAGTGGTCGATATCGCTTCTGAATCATTAAAATCGGTTAGGGTTTCAATCAATTCATCTGTTGTAGATTCTAATGCCGGAACTTTTAATTCTCGTTCTATATAGGCTCTAATGATTTCTGTTAACTCACTATAATATTTTTTAATTTCATTGTTTTGCCACAACAATTTTTCATCCAATTCATGAAATTTCTGAATCGCTTCTTCAAACGGAGCTAGTGCAGGAACGAGAACTTCTTCTTTAATTTCTTTTTTCTTTCTAAGAGCAAAATAGATGATCAATCCAATTATAACTAAGGCCAAAATTACATACCACAGATAAGGTTTAAAATCGTCAAATTGATATGGTTCGGTTTGATTTGCTTTTATTGGAAACATCTTCTGTTTGGTTGTGTCAATAGCAACGGTTGCTACATTAATCAATAAAGAATCTGTTAAGTGTAATCTTTGGCGAATAAATATTTGTTGTTGTGGAATGTAGTAAGAACCACTATCAAAACTTGTTAAGATGTATTTTTTGATCAACTGATTTTTAATAGTGTCAATCTTTTTGTCTTCAACAATTTCTAAACCAACTAACTTATCGAGTTTTGGGATGATAACATTGGCAGTGTCTTTAATAGTTAGTTTGTATTCAAACTGTTCACCAATTCTAATATTTATTGTGTCAATTTCTGCCTTTACAATAGGGTCTTGTTGTGCAAAAGCGATGCTTGAAATAAATAAAAATATATATAAAATTTGTTTTTTCATTTGTCTTGTACTTGCCATCTTAACTAATATGGAATAATTAAAGCAACCGAGTTGCTAGTTTCCCTTGTGTTTAAAATAGCCTAATAATTTTTTCACATAATCTTCATCAACACGAGTAGTAATAGTTCCTGCTCCAGAACGACTAAATGTTTTCTTATAATAATCATTCAATCGCAATGCGTTGGCTTTATAGTTTGTTCTAATTCTTTTAGAACTTGTATTTATCAATTGTACTTTTCCAGTTTCTGAATCCAACATCGGTACAATTCCTAAATTGGGAATCTCGGTATCGTGTTTGTCATAGACTTTAATTCCAGTAACATCATGTTTTCTTCCTGCAATCTTTAAGGTTTGCTCATAGTCATCATCCATAAAATCTGACAGTAAAAAGACAATAGCCTTCTTTTTCATCACGTTTGATAAAAATTTCAAGGCTTCATTGATACTCGTTTTTCTGCTTTCAGGTGTAAACTCAATCAATTCTCTTATAATTCTTAATACATGTCTTTTTCCTTTTTTTGGCGGAATGTATAACTCTATTTGATCAGAAAACAACAGCAATCCAACTTTATCATTATTTTGGATGGCTGAAAAAGCTAATGTTGCTGCAATTTCTGTTGCTGTATCTCTTTTAAATTGTTGATTTGTTCCAAAGAATTCTGAACCAGAAATATCTACCATTAACATCATGGTTAATTCGCGTTCTTCTTCAAAAACTTTTACATGTGGTTCGTTGTAACGTGCTGTAACATTCCAATCTATAGTTCTAATCTCATCACCATATTGATACGGACGTACTTCAGAAAAAGTCATCCCTTTACCTTTGAAAGTCGAATGATATTCGCCACCAAAAATATGATCAGACAATCGACGTGTCTTAATCTCAATTTTACGAACTTTTTTAAGTATTTCTTTAGTTTCCATTTTTCAATAATCAGTTATCAGTTATCAATAATCAGTTGTTGGTATTGTTCATTGATTCATTGGGTATTGATAATTGATTATGGTACTTCTACCTCATTAATAATACTGCTGATGATATCTACAGAAGTTACATTTTCTGCTTCCGCTTCATAGGTAATTCCAACTCTATGCCTTAATACATCATAAACAACAGCTCTAACATCTTCTGGAATTACATAGCCTCTACGTTTGATAAATGCATAACATTTAGCCGCTTTTGCTAGGTTGATACTTCCACGTGGCGATGCTCCAAAACTAATTAATGGTTTTAATTTTGCTAAGTTGTACTTCTCTGGATTACGCGTTGCAAAAATAATATCTAAAATATATTTTTCGATTTTCTCATCCATGTATACCTCATTTACAGCTTCACGAGCTTTAATTATTTGGTCTACAGAAACTACTGGGTTTACAGTTGCAAATCCGTTATTTAAATTTTGACGCATAATAATTTGTTCATCAGAAATACTAGGGTAATCAAGAACCACTTTTAGCATAAAACGATCCATTTGCGCTTCTGGTAATGGATAGGTTCCTTCTTGTTCTATAGGGTTTTGAGTTGCCATTACTAAAAAAGGCTCATCTAACTTAAAAGTTGTGTCTCCAATGGTAATTTGACGTTCTTGCATGGCTTCTAACAATGCAGACTGTACTTTTGCCGGTGCTCTGTTAATCTCATCTGCCAATACAAAGTTTGCGAAAATAGGTCCTTTTTTTATAGAGAACTCATTGTCTTTTATATTGTAAATCATCGTACCCACAACATCTGCGGGTAATAAATCTGGTGTAAACTGAACTCTACTAAAACTAGCCTGTACAGCTTTAGACAATGTATTAATTGCTAAGGTTTTTGCCAGTCCCGGGACACCTTCTAGAAGAATATGCCCATTTCCTAACAAGCCAATCAACAATCTTTCTACCATGTCTTTTTGCCCAATAATAACCTTACTCATTTCTAAGGTTAAGATGTCTAAAAAGGCACTTTCTCTTTCAATCTTTTCATTGATTGCTCTTACATCTACATTCATTTGTTGTTCTATCATTTTAGAATTTTATAGGTGATAAAAATTTGTTGGAAACAAAGCTACAATAATAGCCTTTTTTTTCTTGTTAAAAGAAGGTTAAAGGTTTTAGTGGAAATTGCTAAAAAAACCTTAAAGTAGCTGTTGATAACGAGTTTGTTATCTTCAATAGAGACTGTAAAAAAGCTACTAAATAAAGGAGTTCTATAAGTTATACCCAATAGAAAACATAAGTACTCTTGGTAAAATATAAGTTTTGGTATCACTTATTACATAGTCAGAAAAACGATTGCTTTGCTTAAATGTAGTATCAAATAGATTATTGGCTGTCAGTTTATAACTCCAAGCACTATCCTCATTTTTATAAGACAACGTTGAATTGGCAAATGCATACACATTTTTCTGATTCAAATTTTTATTTTGATAACTAGAACGTTTGTAATCAAAATTAAAAATAAATCCTTTTAAAAAATCATAGTCTATGTTTAGATAAGGTTCAGAACGTATAAATTTAGAGGTGGAATTCCCAGATGTATAAATACCAATGGTTCTCTTGTACCCAATTTCTATGGTGGGGAAATTATCAAACAAGGTTTCTATTCCTGTTTCAAATGAATAACTATTATTTGTGTTGGTTTGAATTTGATTGTTGATATTTTGTGCATATGTTGAAAGGTTGGCACTACCATCAAATTTGTATTTTATTTTTTTAATAGTTTTGTGTACAAAGCCTCTAAACACCCAGTTTTCTGAAGGGTTGTCTATTAATAAAGTTGTTAAAAACCGATTGGTTCTTTGTGTTGGATCTGGGTTTGCATCATCAAAAACCACAACATTTGTAAAACCTGTTGCCTTCTTTGTATAATTTACATTGGCATTAATCATTAAACCTCTGTACAAACTAAAACGACTATAATTGATACTTGCATTGTGATACAGTTCGTTTTCTAAGTTTTTATTTCCTTTAAAAACCGAATTATAGGATTGCAAATAAAACTGATTTGCTAATTTTGAAGCATCAGAAAACTTGGTTTTTAAATTGTAGCGTAGTTGTATTTTCTTTGATTTATTGAATTCAATTTTAGCTAAAAAATCGGGCAAGGCAACCCATTTATTTTTTGAGAAATTGGTTTGTTGCTGTACTTTCCAATTGTAATTATGAAATACAACACCTTGTTTAACAGTAAATATCCCTGTTCTAAATTTATAATGGATTCCGGCATAAAAATCGTTCAGTTTAAAGCCTACATCATTCCCAAAACCATTGGTAGAGAAATCATTAAAAATACCGTTGTCTAATTCTTGTGTATCTATAGTTGAAAAGCTTTCATTAGAAAGATTATTTCCTAATGTAGTGTACACATGATTATTATTGTTAAGTACCCAGTAATGTTTAAAAATTGTATTAAAATTGCGTTGTTTTATTTCTCTATTTTGATGTAAACGATACACACTCTGATAAATATCAATAGGAATTATTCCTTGTAAAATTTGATTGGTTGTTTGCCAATAATTGGTTGGGTTGTTTTTATCGTAAGAATAGTCTGCAATAAAAGAAAAGGTATGTTTATTAGATTGTTGTTGATGCCATTCTATATTCTGATTTACAAAAACGGCATCTGTTTTTCTATTGGTATTAAATACATTTTGAAGGCTGTTTATAGTAGAAAAAATTTCATTGTTACTAGTGTTATTTGTTCTTTTTACTTGCGTTCTTGCATACCATTGTGCTTTAGAAGTAGGTGCATATTCTAAGTTTATTTTACCAATACCGAATACATTTTCTGCTTTGGTTGTGTTTTGTTTTTGTTCTAAAATACTTGCATATTGATTGCTGCTTTCTTTAAAACTATTGGTATCTGTTATAGATATAATTGCAAAGCCAGACACGTCTAACTTGCTTGTGGTAGTTTTAGTAATATTCAATGCCCCAAATTTATTGGTACTACTCAGAATATCATTGCTGTTTAAAAACTGAGAAAAGTCTCCTCTTCCCCATTTAAATGTGCCATTAAAAACAGCATTAATTCCACCCTGAAAATTTATATAATCTGAAAACGTAAATGTTTTTTCTCCTGTGTTGTTTAAGTTTCCTATAAAATTGACATTGGTTTTTGGGCTGTAATAAAACACATTGGCATGGGTTCTATAATAATCTTCATTTCCTTTTCCTGCCTCAAGATCACCAAAAATAAAATTCTTTTTATCTTTTTTAAGTTTGATGTTCATGGCCATTTCATCAGAATCTGAGATGTTCTTTAAAAAGGCAACCTCATTGTAATTATCTATCACCTCTACTTTATCAATAGCATTTGCTGGGATATTCTCTACAGCTAGTTTTGAACCGCCACCAAAGAACTTTTTTCCTTCTACCAACATCTTGGTTACTTTTTTCCCGTTAACCGTAACAACTCCATTTTTATCAACGGCAACACCAGGCAGTTTTTTTAATACATTTTTCAGCTTACGCTCTGTACCATTAACAAAGGTATCAGTATTGTAAATAATAGTGTCTTGTTTTACAACAACAGGCATTTCTATAACCACTTCGTCTAATTGGTTTTCTGCCTCTTTCAATATAAAGTTCTTAGTGGTTGTTTTGACTGCAGTAAGTTGATGACTCGTTGGCTTGTATCCCATATAACTAATACTAATAGTGTATTGCTTTCCTTTAGTGAGTTCTATTTTGTACATGCCATCATTATCTGTAATAGCGAATTTTAAGTTTTTGGTTACATCTATTGGTTTTGCAATTACATTGGCATATGCCAAGGAGTTTTGCAAACTATCTTTTACTGATCCTTTTAATGTAATTGTTTGTGCAGTTGCACTAAGTATACAACCCAATAAGCAACTAATAGAAATGATTCTTTTCAACATTTTATTTTTTTCTTTTTCGCTTCCCAAAAGGAGACATTTTTTCTAAAAACTTGGTAAATTCCTCATGAGAGATTCGCTTTCCTTTGGTTGGTTTTTTTATTGCAATTTTTTTTCTTGGATTTAATTCAATTTTTATGGCAGTATAAGTGCTTCTGTATTCTTCAATTTTTAAAATCAATCCTGGTAAACCAAAGTTTTTTCTTGGCCCGGCATTTATTGGAATTTGAGGTGTAAACCAAACTACTGGTTTTTTCTTTTTATTGGTAGATTCAATATCAATAGCTTTATAACACAAGTAACCGCCAATACTTTGTGTTTCTTGCGTAATTTTCCATTTTTTGGGTTTCATTTCCACCAACATCTCTTCTCCGAAAGTACTTGTTTGATAATAATACTCTTTTTTAGTATGGTTCAAGTAGTATTTAGAATTTCCTCCAGCCATGATACGTCCTAAGTTTAATTTAGGTTTGCTTCCTAATTTCATTTCTTCTTGTATGTAATACAAAGATTCTCCATTAGCAAATTCTAAAAAAGCATAGACATCTTTGATGTTGTTAAACATGTCTCTTGCCATTTTGCTCATCTTTTTTGAATTTAAGCCAGGTCTTTTTGTTACTGAATCAATTGTTTTCTCGCTAAAAGGTTGCATTGAGAATGTATATGTTACTCTACCAGAGAATTGTTGTTGTGAAAACGCAACAAGAGAAAACAGGATGCATAAACTAAATAGTAGTTTCTTTTTCATAGGTTTTAACTTTTTAGCGACAACAATTATTCCAAATCTTATGGGCTAATTTTAATGCTCTATTTACTTTATTTTAGACCAAGCTGTTTTACTCATCTTATTATATTCTTCTTGTGAAACTCTTTTCCCTTTGGTTGGTTTTTTAATACGTACTTTTTCTTTAGGGTTTAAAACTAATTTTGTTGCTCTAAAATATCTGAAGTTGTTTTGCACCTCTAAAACTAATCCAGGTAAACCATTGTAATCTTTTGGACCAAAACTTACAGGTATTTGTGGGCAATACCAGGCAGTAATATTAATAGTTTTTTTATTCAATTTCACTACAGTTGTTGCTTTGTAACATAGGTACCCTGCTATTTTTTTAGTTTCTTGAGTTAATTGCCACTTTTTAAATTTAGAAACAATGATAAAACATTCACCAAGTGTTATACAATTTTGTATTTCTAAAGAATTTTTGTTCCTATTTTGATAATATTTGTTAAGACCACCAGCAGCTATTAAATTCATTTTTTCGGTAATGTCGCCTCGATCTTTAATGGTAAGTTTTTTATTTACTTTATATATAGCATCATTTAATGTAAACTGTAAAGTAGATGCTATTTTTTTACTATTTAATAATAAATTATCCATAAACGCAATACGCTTCTTATTTTTAAGTGTTTTCCTCTCAATTGAAAAATAATTATCAATATTTTGTTGGCTAATACCTGATTCGTAATGGACTATACCTGTTAATTTTGTTTGCGAATATGCACTTGTTATTAAAAAAAGGCACAATAATAAAAGAGAATTTTTCATCTGTTAAAACAATTGTTATTTGATTTTTCAATTTGAAATTTGAAGACCTTAAGATTAAGGTCTTCAAATTAAATTTATTATAAATAATTATTCTGGTTGAATTGAATAAAAACAATCGATATAATAAGCCATATAATAATCCATAGGTTCGCCTCCATTAACAGCAGCTGCCCATTCAGCTTTCTCTCGTGAAGATCTAACACAATCCCCTGCTGGTCCTACATTCTCGCTAATTACCTCTTTAATATTCATTTTTTCTACATCTGTATTTGAAGTTGTAAAAGATGACATTACAAATACTACAGCTAAACTTAAAATTATTTTTTTCAGTTTATATTGTTTTTGAGTGCTTATCACTCATTGTTTTATTTTAATTGTTGAGTTTCTTATGAATAAACAAGTGAAAACTCTAAAAACTTGTAAGAAAGGGGTACTTTTGCAACACTTTCCTCCGTGGGTTAATTATAGCTAAGTCATATTAGTTATGGGTTTAAGGTGAAACATTTATGTAAGATATTTTTGTTCTTAAATGATAACCTGCAGAGGATTTTTCTTTTTCACAGCAATCTCAAGTAGGTTCTTTTTACAATTTTATAGCTCTGTAAATATTTGAATTGTTTTTGTAACCACCTAATTTTTTAATTCCCTTTTTAGAATACCCATTTATGGTGAGTGCTATTACCCCTATAAATGGGTATTCTAGAATGGAATGGTATTATGTAGTTAATTTTTGTAGATTTATAGGCAAGAAAAAGGCTGTTTACTGATAAAAAAACTATGAAAAAAGAGACGATAGAAAGTGCATCTACTAAAGTTTTACAACGGATAATTAAGAAAAGACAAGCGTTGGGAGTTTCTCAAATGGATTTGGCTTTTAAATTACATCTAACAGCCAATGGCTACTTTAAAATAGAAAAAGGAATTACGAAACTAAGTGTACTACGTTTGTTAGAAATAGCAGATGCATTAAAAGTTTCTCCTGTTGTTTTTATTGAAGATGTATAGCTGAAAAAAGGTTGCTCAATACGATTTTTTCAAAAAATAGAAAATAACTTAAAGAGAATCTAAGGTGTCGTTTTTACTCACTAAAACAACAATTGATGAGGTTACTTATAAGTTTTAAGTTGTAGGTCTTTACCGTCAAAAACACCGTAGGTGAAATAAGAAATCCAATCTCCTAAATTAATGTATTTGCTGTTTTCTTGTAAGTCCATATTGATTGGTAAATGGCGATGTCCAAAAACAAAATAATCGTAGTGTTGTGTTTCTAGTTTTCGTTTACAATATTGGGCCAACCATTCGTTTTCTTCTCCTAAAAATTTGGCATCTTCATCACCAGAAATCAACTTGTTTTTAACCGACATATACTGTCCTAGTTTTACACCAATATCTGGATGCAGCCATCTAAACATCCATTGAAATAATGGAAAAGTAAATACTTTCTTCATGCGTTTATAGCCTTTGTCTCCAGGGCCTAAACCATCTCCATGTCCAATAAAAAAGGAAGTGTCGTTAAACGTAAATACTTCTGGTTTGTGATATACAGGAATGTTCAATTCTTTTTCAAAGTAATCTTTCATCCATAAATCGTGATTCCCAACAAAGAAATAAATAGGGATTCCGCTGTCTTTAATTTCAGCCAACTTACCTAAAACTCTAACAAATCCTTTAGGAACTACCGTTTTGTATTCGAACCAAAAGTCAAATAAATCACCTAGTAAAAAAATGGCAGCTGCATCTTCTTTTATTTCGTTTAACCAATTCACAAATTTTTGTTCTCTCGGGAAACTTGCTTCAGGAGTTGGAGCTCCTAAATGCTGATCGGAAGCAAAATAGATTTTTTTATTGTCTGGTAGATTCATTGCCACAAAGAAACGGCATTAATTGCTACTTTCCAACTCTAAAACTTTCAAGATCATTTTATCATCAGACTGTATAATTTTAAAGAAACCATCATCTCCATAAATCTCATTTGCAATTCTTGCTTTTAAGTATTGTATGATCATTTTTTTGGCCCTATCTGAAGGACTGTATCTATTGTTTAAGGTTCTTCTGGTGTCAGATATCTGTGTGTTTATTTGCTTTAAATACGTGGTGTACGCTTTCTCTATATCATAAGAAGCAATAAAATTATCTAATGTCATGTTAGAAAATGCTTTTCTATTGGTATCTACCAAATCAAAAGCGAAATTGCGGATGGAATTAATATAGGAATCATTCAAATATGCTGTGGTATCTATGGGTACAAATACGTCGGGTACAATACCGCCGCCTCCATAAACAGTTTTACCTTTGGGAGTTGTAAATTTTAAAGAATCAACCACTTTTATGCTGTCTTTGCTTAGCAATTCTCCATTTCTGATTCTGTTATTTATATCTCTAGAATAGTTTTTCCCTTTTCCTTTTTCGTATGGTTTTTGAATGGATCTTCCTGTTGGAGTGTAGTAGCGAGCAATGGTTAATCTGATTGCAGAGCCATCTCCTAAATCTTTTTCTTCTTGTACCAATCCTTTTCCAAAAGATCGTCTACCAATAGTTGTTCCTCTATCATTGTCTTGCAATGCACCAGCAACAATTTCTGAAGCAGAAGCAGAGTTTTGATCTATCAATACATACAATCCGCCTGTTTCAAAATCTCCTCTATTTGTTGCATAGGATTTATCTACATTTCCTTTATTGTCTTTGGTAAATACAATTAGCTTTCCGTCTTTCAAAAACTCATCAACAATTCTGTTAGCAATGTCAATATATCCACCACCATTTCCTCTTAGGTCTAAGACTAAATTGGTCATTCCTTTGTCTTGAAGCTTTGTTAAAGCATCTTTAAATTCACGATACGAAGTTCTTGCAAAACGCTGTAATTTAATATAACCAATAGACTCATTAATCATATAAGATGCGTCAACACTTTTAATTGCTACTTTCCCTCTCTTTAATGAAACTGTAAAAAGCGAATCGTTTGTTTTTCTATAAACTTGTAAATCAATCGCTGTATTCGGTTCTCCTTTTAAATATTTAGGAATGGTGTTTTGAGAATATTTTTTGCCATATAAAGTGTCCTTGTCAGACATTAAAATTCTATCACCAGCTTTGATTCCTGCCTTAATACTTGGGCCTCCTTTGATAGGTTGAATTACTGTAATAGAATCTTCTATCATTCTAAATTGCACACCAATTCCAACAAAATTACCCTGCATGTTTTCGGTAATTTGTTGTAGGTTTTCTTTAGGGATATATACAGAATGTGGATCTAGTTTTCCTAAAATCTGTGTAATTGCACCGTCTAATAAGTTATCTGTATCTACACTATCTACATAATCTCTTTGGATGTAATTGATTAAGCGTTTAATCTTTAATTCATTCGAAGATTCATTTGCAAAAAATGCCCCAGAAGATCCTCCCCCACTGAAAAAACTTCCAATAAGGATGCCTATAACAATGGCAAAAGCAAAGTATAATGGTAAATAATTTTTATTCATTTGGTAAATGCATTAATTCAACACCTGCTTTTTTTAAGAATTTTAATCCAGAATCATCTTTATATCCATTGGCATATACAACTCTTTTAATTCCTGCTTGATGGATTAATTTACTACATTCTTTACATGGCGACATTGTAATATACAATGTTGCGCCATTACAAGATTGTGTAGAAGATGCTACTTTTAAAATAGCATTTGCTTCTGCATGTAATACATACCATTTGGTGTAGTTTTCTTCATCTTCACATGGGTTTTCAAACCCCGATGGAGTTCCGTTAAATCCGTCAGAAATAATCATTCTTCCTTTCACAATGATTGCGCCAACTTGTTTGCGTTCACAATGCGAAAGTTTTGCCCATTCATGAGCCATTTTTAAATAAGCAGTATCGTATTTAAGTTGCTTTTTATTCATGTAGCTAAAGTAGTTAGTTTTATAAAATGGGTGCGTTAATTATTTACCAAAAAACACGATCTATCATCATTGGAATTACAAAACCAATAACTATTGCTGAGATTACTAATATCCAGTCTCTTTTGCTAACTTTAAATAATGATTGCACAAATGAGCCCACAATCAAAATTCCTAAAACAATAATTACTTGAGAAAGTTCAATTCCTAACGCAAACTCAATCAATGGCATTAGTTTATCTTCTTCTTTACCAACCATCATTCTAAAGTAATTAGAGAATCCTAAACCGTGAATTAATCCAAAGAACAAAGCGAAAATTAAATTGATATTGTCTTTTGTGGATGACGTTTTACCAACATTAAAAATATTAACTACTCCAGTAATAAAAATAGTAAGCGGAATTAGAAATTCAATGATTGCAACATCAATCTTTAATACTCCGTAGGCTGATAAAGCCAAAGTTAATGTATGACCAATTGTAAATAAAGTAATTAGCCAAAGCACTTTTTTAAGTTGATGAAAAGAAAAAACAACTGCGAGTGCAATTAAAAAAAGAATATGATCGTATGCAGAAAAATCCAACACATGATTCAGCCCCATTTTTACATATAGAATAAATTCATCCATGATTTAATTTTTTAGAAAACCAAATATATAAAAAAGTTATGCTTAGCATTCTGTATCCTAAATAATATTTCTACATTTGGAAGGAACAAAAATCAACAACTAATATTTAACACAACTAAAATGAGTTCAAGAAGAGATTTTATAAAAAAATCAGCCATTATCGGAACCGGATTGGCAATGTCTCCAAGTTTATCTTTTGGAGCAAATGATCCATATAAAGATAAAAAAGTAAAAGTAGCATTAATTGGAGTAGGATTGCGAGGGACAAATCACCTTAACAATGTGTTGTTAAGAGATGATGTTTTGGTCACTGCAATTTGTGATATTGATCCAAGAAGGATTAAAATTGCTTTAGATCATGTTGAGAAAGCAGGTAAGAAAAAGCCCAAAGTTTTTGGTAAAAACGATTTGGATTATAGAAACTTATTGGAGATGAAAGATGTAGATGCTGTAATTATTTCTACACCTTGGTTGTGGCATACAAAAATGGCAAAAGACTCAATGCTAGCAGGAAAATATACTGGCTTAGAAGTTTCCGCTGCCAATACCATGGAAGAATGTTGGGATTTGGTAAATACCCATGAGCAAACAGGATCTCATTTAATGATTCTTGAAAATGTGAACTATCGTAGAGATGTGATGGCGGTTTTAAATATGGTAAAACAAAATGTTTTTGGAGAGTTGGTTCATTTTAGATGTGGCTATCAACACGATTTGCGTTTTGTAAAATTAAACGATGGGAAATCTGCCTACGGAAAAGGAGTAGAGTTTGGGGAAAAAGGAATTTCTGAGTCTGCTTGGAGAACACAACACTCCTTATTAAGAAATGCAGATGTGTACCCAACACATGGAGTTGGCCCTATGGCAACTATGTGTAATGTAAATAGAGGAAATCGATTTATGTCCTTAACTTCTCATGCAACAAAAGGAATTGGAATACATAATTATATAGTAAAACATGGAGGTGAAGATCATCCAAATGCGAAACTGAAATTTAAGCAAGGAGATGTAATTACTACAACTATTGAAACTGCAAATGGAGAAACAATTATTGTAACACACGATTGTAATTTACCAAGACCGTATTCATTAGGATTTAGGGTGCAAGGAGCAAATGGATTGTGGGAGAAAGATGGAGATAGAATGTATATTGAAGGAAAATCAAAATCACACCGCTGGGATGATTCTAAAGAATGGTTAGAGAAGTACGATCATCCACTTTGGAAAAAATATGGAGAACATGCACAAGGAGCAGGACATGGAGGAATGGATTTCTTTGTGATCAATTCATTTATAGAATCTGCAAAAAGAAATATAGCACCACCATTAGATGCATATGATGCAGCAGCATGGAGTGCCATTACACCGCTTTCTGAAGCATCAATAGAAAACAATGGAGAACCACAAGATTTTCCAGATTTTACTCGTGGTATGTGGGTAAAACGTAAACCTTATAATTGGATAAAAGACACCTATTAAAAATAAAAAAACCCTCAGCTTTTCAGTTGAGGGTTTTTTAAAATTAGCTTTTAAATGACCAATAAAGAATTAATAGAAAGAGTTTCTGCTACATTTCAAAAAAGACACAATACAAAACCTGTATTAACTTTTTCTCCAGGTAGAATTAATCTAATTGGAGAACATACAGATTATAATGATGGGTTTGTTTTTCCGGCAGCAATTGATAAAGGGATTGTTTCTGGTATTCAAAAGAACAATAAACCAACTTGTTCTGTGTATGCAATAGATGCAAAAGCTTCACATAATTTTGATAAAAATAATTTGAAGCCAATAAAAAATGGAACATGGAGGAATTATGTAATCGGTGTCATTTTTGAAGTACAGAGAACCTATAAAATCGAATCTAATTTTGATATTGTTTTTGCAGGGAATATCCCTTCAGGTTCTGGTTTGTCTTCTTCAGCAGCTTTAGAAAATAGTATTGTTTTTGGGTTGAATGAGCTCTTTGAATTGGAAATGACAAAAGAAGAAATGATCTTCATTTCTCAAAAAGCAGAGCATGATTTTGCGAATGTAAAATGCGGAATTATGGATCAATATGCAAGTATGTTTGGTCAAGAAAACGCAGCAATTTTATTGGATTGTAGAAGCTTAGAATCTACAGTTTTTTCAGTTGATTTTAAAGATCACGAAATCCTTCTAATCAATTCTAATGTGAAGCACAGTTTGGCAGATAGTGCTTATAATGAAAGAAGAAGTGTTTGTGAAAAAGTAGGGTCTATGTTAGGTGTAAAAGCATTAAGAGGTGTTACAAAAGCTCAATTACAATTTATAAAAGAACAGGTTTCGGAAGAAGAATATTTGAAAGCGCTAAATGTATTAGAAGAAAATGAACGAGTAGTAGAGGCTTCAATTGCTTTAAAAGAAAACGATTTAAAATTATTTGGAAAACTACTCTTTGACTCTCACAACGGTTTGCAATATCAATACAAAGTAAGCTGTGCCGAATTGGATTTTTTAGTTGATACAGCCAGAAATAATTCAAATGTAATAGGAGCAAGGATGATGGGCGGAGGCTTTGGAGGTTGCACCATAAATTTGGTTTCTAAAGCTGGATTATCCGCATTTAAAGAAGAGGTGAAGCATTCATATAAGAAACAATTTTCAAAAGAATGTTCGTTTTATAATGTAGCACTTTCTAAAGGTGTTCATACAATTAAAGTATAAAAAGCATGAGTTCTGATTTACAAGAATATTCACATAAAAGGTTTAATATCTTAACTGGAGAATGGGTGTTGGTATCTCCACATCGTTCTAAACGACCTTGGCAAGGGAAAAATGAAGCCGTCTCAAATGAGAAAAGAGCTTCACATGATAAAGACTGTTATTTGTGTGCGGGGAATACTAGAATTAATGGAGAGGTAAATCCACAATATCAAGACACATTTGTGTTTGTAAATGATTTTGGGGCCTTGCAGAAAGACTCAAAAGATTTTTCTTTTAATGAGGGGTTGTTAAAGTCGCAAAGTGAAAAAGGAGTGTGTAAAGTAATTTGTTTTAGTCCAGATCATTCAAAAAGCTTAGCAGATTTAGAAATTGATGAACTTCAAAAAGTAATTGAAGTTTGGCAAAAAGAATTTATGTTGTTGGGAAATCATCAGGAGATAAATTATGTACAAATTTTCGAAAATAAAGGAGCTGTTATGGGATGTAGTAACTCACATCCACATGGTCAAATATGGAGTCAAAGCACATTGCCAAATGAAGTTGTAAAAAAAGAAAAGCAGCAATATGATTATTTTGTAGAACACAAGAAATCATTATTGGAAGATTATATAACACAAGAATTAAAATTAAAAGAGCGAATACTTTTTGAAAATGATTCATTTGTGGTCTTAGTTCCTTTTTGGGCAGTTTGGCCATTTGAAACGATGATTTTACCAAAAAAGGCAAGCAAAGACATCAGTCAATTATCAAAAGAAGAATCTAAATTATTTGCAGAAGCAATTTCTAAAATAACCAAAGCATACGACGGGTTGTTTGATTGCTCTTTTCCATATTCAAGCGGAATTCATCAAGCACCTACAAATGGAAAGTCAAATAAGCATTGGCATTGGCATATGAGTTTTTACCCACCTTTATTAAGAAGCGCCAGCGTCAAAAAATTTATGGTTGGTTATGAAATGTTTGGAATGCCACAAAGAGATATTACTCCAGAAAGTGCAGCGAAAATTATTAGAAACTTAATTTAGTTGTTTTATTTGTTGTGTAATTAAGAGCTGAGGTTAAATTAAAAAATGCTTTTTTAAACAACCCTAGAACTATAGTTATAAAAGGTTTTATGCCGCTCTTTGTTGTTCTTAGAACAATGTTTTTATGCAAACTCCACAAAATAAGGCCGTTACTTCACGAGTAATTGCAAATCTAACTTAAAATATATTTCTTTGATAACATGGATTAAAACAGGTATAAATACCTGTTTTAGCTCAAGACTATCCTTTAAGGTAGGTAATAGTACCCATATATTTATTATTTTCGTAACTCATTAACTCTCTTGCTAGAATTGATTAATGTAAAAAACCAAACATTATGAAGAAAATTACTTTTTTACTATCCTTTATTATCCTAAATCTATTTAGTCATACCTCATTTTCTCAAACCGGAACGATTGATTTTAGCACAGCAGATGCTACCGATCTTGGAGCTACAGCAGATGATGGAGAGGGAGGTTCTTCCGATATTGCAGGAGTTGTATTCAATATTTTTATAAGTAATGCAGCAGGAGTTGCTACTGGAGGAAATATTTTCTTTGATCAATCAGGAGGAGGCTATGAAGGCTTGTCTTCCACAGGAAATCCAGGATCGACAGCGTTTAAAGGAATGGTTTTAGAAACAACCGATGGTTCAGAGTTTGATTTTAACGGATTTTCAGCAGCAGAATACGGGGGTGCAGCGATAAGTTTAAAAGTAGAAGGGTTCAAAGACGGCTCTAGTACAGGTTCTACAACAGTTGTTCTTTCATCTGCATTTTCATATACAATAGTAACATATGGTTCTGGAGACTTTTCAGATGCTATTTTTGGAGATGTTGATGAAGTTCGAATTACCGAGAGTGGCGGTGGAGATATTTATGGAACGATGGATGCTTTTGTGATTGGTGCGGCTGTAGCGGGTGACACCACAAATCCAACCTTAAACAGTTCTTCACCAGTAGATGGAGCTACAGTAATAGCTACGAGTAGCAATATTGTACTAACATTTAATGAGAACATAGCTTTTGGAACAGGAAACATTCAGGTAATTGATGTTTCCGACGGCTCAAATTCTTTTACCATTGATGCAGCCTCACCAGGAAGTGAAGCTTCTATTAGTGGCGCTGTGTTAACAATCAATCCAAGTACAAACCTAGATGATAACTCAAATTATGCAGTACAGATTGCAGCAACTGCAATAGATGATTCAAGCGGAAACTCTTATGCAGGAATCACAAACAATACGACCTTAGATTTTACCACTGCTGATGAGACAAATCCAACTTTAAACAGTTCTTCACCTGTAGATGGAGCAACAGTAGTTGCCACAAGTAGCAATATTGTATTGACCTTTAGTGAGAACATCGACTTTGGAACAGGAAACATCCAAGTGATTGATGTTTCCGACGGATCAAATTCTTTTACCATTGATGCAGCCTCACCAGGAAGTGAAGCTTCTATTAGTGGAGCAGTATTAACCATTAATCCAAGTACAAACTTAGATGATAGTTCCAACTACGCAGTACAGATTTCAGCCACAGCAATTGATGATTCCAGCGGAAACTCTTATGCAGGAATCACCAACAATACAACCTTAGATTTTACCACTGCTGATGAGACAAATCCAACCTTAAATAGTTCTTCACCAGTAGATGGAGGAACAGTAATTGCCACGAGTAGCAATATTGTATTAACCTTTAATGAAAACATTGCCTTTGGATCTGGAAATATCCAAGTGATTGATGTGACCAATGGTTCTAATTCTTTTACCATTGATGCAGCCTCACCAGGAGGACAAGCATCGATTAGTGGAGCAGTACTAACCATTAATCCAAGTTCGGACATGGATGATAGTTCTAATTATGCCATCCAGATTGCAGCCACAGCAATTGATGATTCCAGCGGAAACTCTTATGCAGGAATCACAAACAATACGACCTTAAATTTTACAACTAGTGCAGCTGATGTAACTCCTCTTGTTTTTGAGAAGAACACACCAGAAGCGGTATCTATAGCCAAAACAAGTTTTTTATTGGTGACAGATGTTGATGAATTTTTTGGAACTATCTATTATGTAGTGGTTACAGATGAAGCATCTGCTCCTAGTGCTGCAGAGGTAAAGGCAGGTACTGCCTCTGGATCAGGAACTCCAATTACAAGCGGTAATGAAGTAGTGGACTTAGGTTCTTCTAGAAATAAGATCTCTGTCTCTAGTTTAACGGCAGGTACCGCATATGATATATATGTGGTTGCAGAAGACTCAGCGAGCAATTTAACAAGTGCTACAAAAATTGAAATAACTACTGTTGAAAACAATTCAACAATTATAGATTTTAATGATTTAACGTATTCAAGTGATCAAAATTTAGGAAAGTCGACTGTTGTGAGTCTTTTTACTTTTGCTATTACTGCTGTTAATGCAGATGATAACATTTCATTCTCTCATGGTGGATCAGGAGTAAGTACTTCATCAAAATCTCTTTATGATAGTAATATTGATGCGAATGATATCACTAAATGGACCATTACAAATACAAATGGAGATGAATTTAGGTTGATGAGTCTTGTACTAAGGTATAGTGGATATGGGAGTACAAATGGAACAATCAAGGCTTTTAGAAACGGATCTCAAGTTGGTGCAACTGTTATTGTTACATTCAATGGAGTTCAAGATTTATCAGCAAATACCGATTTTGAAAATATTGATGAGCTTCGCATAGAAGCTGCAGATATTAATTTTTTTATAGATGATTTTGTGTATGCTGCCCCTGTTGTTGCGAATACCGCTCCAACAGTTACAACTACAACGGCAAGCTCTATTACTACAGCATCAGCTACCTTAGGTGGAAATTTAACTGATGATGGTGGTGGATCAACAGAAAAAGGAGTTGTATATTCAATAACAAGTGCAAATAATGACCCTACCTTGGGGGGAACTGGAGTTACAAAAGAGGGATATGGCATAGATGAAGGAGCATATTCTGAATCGATCACAGGTTTAACACCTGGAACACAATATTCATTTAAAGCTTATGCAACTAATGGTGCAGGAACATCATATGGAGCTGTACAAACTTTTACAACATCAGCAATAACGGTAACCTTGGGTTTATCAGGAAGTCCATTAGCAGAAAATGGCGGAGTGGGAACAGTTACGGCGACATTAAGTGCGGTTTCTAATCAGACTGTAACCGTAACAATAGGTGCCACTGGAACTGCCACAGGATCTGGTACAGATTACACTTTATCAAGTACAACCATTACAATAAATGCGGGAGCAACTTCAGGAACAGCAACCATTACTGGAGTAAATGATGGTGTTGTTGAATCTACAGAAACAGTAATTATAGATATTACTGTAGTTGCCAACGGTACCGAATCTGAGACACAACAAGTAACAGCATCAATAATTGATGATGATGCAGCTACCATCGCTATCAATGATGTAACCTTGGCAGAAAATGCAGACGGGCTTGGTACTACCACCTATACTTTTACAGCCACATTAACAGGGACTGTAGATCAATCAGTGAGCATAGATTATGCTACCAGTGACGGTACTGCAACCACAGGAGATAGTGATTATACGGCCGCCAATGGAACGTTAACTTTTGCAGGTGTCAATGGAGAGACAGAAACTTTCACAGTAACAGTATCTAACGATGCGGTAACAGAGTCTGACGAAACGTTCAATGTAACGTTGAGTAATGTAAGCGCTGGCGGAAAAAATGTTACGATTTCTGATGACACCGGAGTAGGAACCATCACCAATGATGATGCAGCACCAACTGTCACTTTAGGTTTATCTGGAAGTCCATTAGCAGAAAATGGCGGTGTGGCAACGATAACTGCTTCATTAAGTGCTGCTTCTAGTCAAACTGTAACCGTTACCATTGCCCCATCAGGAACCGCTACAGGCAGTGGTACAGATTACACCTTATCAAGCACAAACATTACAATAAATGCAGGAAGCACCTCAGGAACGGCAACCATTACAGGAGCCGATGATGCAATAGATGAATCGACAGAAACAGTTATTATAGATATTACAGGTGTTGCAAATGGTTCAGAGTCAGGAACTCAACAGGTAACAGCATCCATAACTGATGATGATGACACACCAACAGTCACCTTAAGTTTATCTGGAAGTCCATTAGCAGAAAATGGCGGAGTTGCAACAATTACTGCAACACTAAGTGCTGCTTCGGGGAATACAATAACGGTAACAATAGCCTCAACAGGAACAGCAACCGGAAGTGGAATTGATTATACCTTATCAAGTAGTATTATTACAATATCTGCAGGTGCCACAACTGGAACAGCAACCATTACCGGAGCAGATGATACGACATATGAAGCCAATGAAACAGTAGTTATTGATATTACTGGTGTTACGAATGGTACTGAATCAGGAACCCAACAAGTGACAGCCACAATAACAGATGATGATATTATACCTGCTGTCATCACTTTTGTTAATATAAATAAGACTTATGGTGATGCAGGTTTCAACCTTTCTGCAGCTTCCAATTCAACAGGAACAATTGCATATTCGATTGTAGGAACAGCAAATGGAACAAGTTTATCTGGAACAAATAATGAAACAGTAAGCCTTGGGAATGTAGAATCAATAACCTTAAGAGCTACTCTGCCAGCTGATGGAGCATACAGCTCAGCTACAAAAGACATTACTTTGACTATAGGACAAAAAGCAATCACAGTTACCGCAGATGCGGATCAAAAGAAAACCTCTGGGAGTTCAGATCCTGTATACATCTACCAAATTACTTCTGGTAGTTTAGTTGGGTCTGATACATTCACAGGAGCTTTAACAAGAGAAGTTGGAGAATCTTTAGGGTCTTATGCAATTCAAATAGGAACCTTAACAGCTGGCACTAACTATGATATTACTTTAATTCCTGCTAATTTTATTATTGATGTAGTTGTAACTACAGGTTATGTAGATAGATCTACTAAATCGGTAACGGTAACAGGAGATGTTTCGAGTTTAATTGGAGTTGTTGAACGTGGAGTTGTGTACTCTACAACAGATACCACTCCTACTCTTGGTGAACCTGGAGTCATAAAAGTTCAAGATGATACTACAACAGGACCATTTATTGTAGAAATCACAGGATTGAACCCTAATACAACGTATTACTTTCAATCGTATATTATAACAAATGTTGCCAAGGCATCTTCCCCTTCTACTTTTTATGGAGGGACTAAAGCATTTACAACTCTGACTTCTGAACCAGAGCTAGTTTCTAAAACTCCAGCCAATGGGACTTTAAAAGTAGATCCAACCTCAGATCTAACACTAACATTTGATCTAAGAGTTCAAGCTGGAACAGGAAATGTATTGATCAAAAAAGTAAGCGATGATTCTTTAGTTGAAACTATAGATGTAACTAGTGGAAATTTCTCTGCTAGTGCGTATACAGTAACGATCAACCCAACGGTTGATTTACCTCAAAAAACAGCATTGTATATTATTTTGCCTTTAGGTTCAGTTAAAGATTTAAGTGCTAATAGTTGGACAGGTTTGGTAAACAAAACAGATTGGACATTTACAACTGATGATACAATGGCTCCTTTTGCGTCAAGTGTTTCACCAACAGACAATGCCTTATCTGTGTCTCCAGATAGTGATTTAACCATTACTTTCTCTGAAGATATGGCTAAAGGAACAGGAAATATCTTAGTGAAAAAATCATCGGATGATAGTCTTATTGCAACTGTAGATGTTACTTCTTCTCAAGTAAGTATTACAGGTAAAATCATAACTATAAACCCATCAACTGATTTACCAAGTGAAACAGAAATGTATATTCAAATACCAAACACGGTATTCGAAGATTTATATGACAATACCTATACTGGTATTACAGATACAACAACCTGGAGTTTTGCTACTGCAGATATCACCCCACCAACTGTAGTGGTAAGTGGATCTGTAAATGAGTATACCAATGCTCCATTTGTAGCAACATTCACATTTTCTGAAGCTGTTAAAAACTTTGCTTTAAGTGATATTACAGTTATAAATGGGACCGCTAGTATTTTCAATCAAGTAAACAGTACTACATATACAGCAGTTATTATACCAACAACTGATGGATTAGTTAGTGTTAGTCTTGCAGCTGGTATCTTACAAGATGTAGCAAACAATGACAACACGGCAAGTAATACATTTAGTATTATGTATGATACCGTTAATCCTAGTTTAGTGATTACATCAGATACTGCCAACCCAAGTAATGCAACAAGCTTTGTAGCAACCTTTACATTTTCTGAAGATGTAGAAGATTTTGATGAATCATATTTTACATTAAACAATGCTACTTCAAGTAACTTTATTGCTCTAAGTGATGCAGTATATACAGCGACTATTACACCATCAGCAGATGGAACAGTTACCATAGATGTTGCAGAAGATGAAGTAGAAGATAATGCTGCTAATGGAAATATTGCAGCTACGTATTCTGTTTTTGTAGATACAGTAGTCCCAACAGTAACAATCACAAGCGATGTTGCAAATCCAACAAACGTTGCATTTACTACAACATTTACATTCTCTGAATATACAACTGGATTTGATATTTCTGATATTACTCTTGGTAATGCTACAGCTTCTGATTTTAAAATCGAAAGTACTGTTGCTAAATCTACAGATGTAGTAGGTGGAATTAAGTTTTCAGCCCTTATCACACCAACAACAGATGGAAACGTAACAATTGATGTTGCTGCGGATGTTGCAACAGATCAAGCTACAAATGGCAATACAGCAGCCACGCAGTTTAGCACCTTATACGATGCTTCAAGCCCAACAGTTATAATTTCAAGCACAGTTGCCAATCCAGCAAACGGAGCCTTTACAACTACCTTTACTTTTAGTGAGGCTGTAACTGGATTTGATATCTCAGATATCACTTTAGCCAATGCAACAGCATCTGATTTTGCAACAACAAGTACTTCGGTATATACAGCAATCATCACACCAACAACAGATGGAGCAGTAACAATTGATATTGCTGCAGACACTGCAATAGATGCAGCTAC
>CAJXVT010000010.1 GCA_913062575.1 uncultured Flavobacteriaceae bacterium
TGAGCCGATGAGAGGACTCGAACCTCCGACCTGCTGATTACAAATCAGCTGCTCTAGCCAGCTGAGCTACATCGGCATATTGCATAAAAAAACAATCCGCTATTTCTAACGGACTGCAAATGTATAAAGTTTTTTTTGTTTCTAAAACTTTTTTTCTCTATTTTTTTTATTTTTAAACAGATACTGAATCCCTCAATTTTTCTTTTGATTTTTTAAGTTGTCTTTTTAATGATTCTACACACACATTTATGCCTTCTTCAAAAGACTTTGTTTCCTTTTTTACCATCAACTCATTTCCAGGAATATTCATCTTTATCTCTGAAATTTTATTCTCCTTACCGCTTGTATTCTGAACTTTTAAGAATACCTCTGCATCTATAATCTTATCATGAAACTTTGATAAGCTTCCTACTTTAGTTTCTATATACTTTAATAAACTTGCATCTGCATTAAAATTAACTGATTGGATAAATACTTTCATACGTTTTATTTTTTATGGCTCCTAGGATGAGCCTGGTTGTATACTTTTTTTATTTTCTCTAGACTATTATGAGTATAAACTTGCGTTGAAGCTAAGCTTGAATGACCAAGTAGTTCTTTAACCGAGTTTAAATCTGCTCCTTGATTCAGTAAATGAGTAGCAAATGAATGTCTAAGTATATGCGGACTCTTTTTAACCTTCGGAGAGACCTTACTAAAGTAACAATTTATTACTCTATAAACAAGTGTTTCATATATTTTATTTCCTTTTCCGGTAACAAACAGATGCTCACTCTCTGGTTTCAGCTTATCTCTTAGAACTATGTATTCAGCAATACTTTCTACAACAGACGGAAGCAAAGGAATCAACCTTTCTTTATTTCTTTTACCTAGAACTTTTATCAATTTAGATTGAAAGTCAATCGAGTTGATTTTTAAATTAGTCAATTCTATCCTTCTCATTCCTGTAGAATAAAATAATTCTACCATTAATTTATCCCTAACAGAAGTAAAACCCTCACTAGCACTTAAACTGTTTATTACTTCATTTATTTCATCTGATGTAAATGGAACTTGCACTTTTTTTGCAACCTTTAACGCTTTATGCTTTGCTAGTGGACTTGTTTTTATTTGAGTTGTTTTCTGCAGAAATTTATAGAATGACTTTAAGGAACTAATTTTTCTATTAATTGAACTATTAGAAACATTTTGATTTACAAGTTTTACAATCCAAGATCTTATTTGACTATAGTTGACTTCTAGCAAGTTTGTCACGCCAAATTCATTAGAGCAAAACTCCAAAAACGAATTCAAATCTTTTTTATATGCTGTAATTGTATGCTTAGAATATTTTCTTTCTAAAGTTAAGTAATCTAAAAAAGAAGCTATCATTATCTATACGAATTGATTCTTTCAAATTTACATATATATATAGTATAAAGTTTATGAAACAAAAAAAATCCTGTTTTTCAACAGGATTTTTATATTATAAAAGTGGATTACTACTAACCTACTTCTTCTTGAGTTCTTAATTTCTGAACATAAGCTGCTTTAATGTTTTGAGCTCTTTTTACCACGGATGGCTTGTCAAACTGCTTACGAGAACGTAAGTTTCTCATTGTCTTAGTTCTATCGAATTTTCTCTTAAAACGTTTTAAAGCTCTATCGATATTCTCTCCTTCTTTAACTGGTATGATTAACATATATATGCACCTCCTTTCATTCTGATCTATCTATTTGTTTTTTTATTGGATTGCAAAAGTACAATCTTATTTCTAATAACAATCTAATTTTCATGATTATTGCAAAAAATAAAGAACCGCTTTAAAAACGATTCTCAATTTTAATTTTATCTTATCAACAATACTGCTATGTTGCTGGCTTGTAGTCTTTTTTGTCAATTACCATTTTTGCGATAATTTCTTTTAAAATTTCAGAAGTACCACCACCAATCGGTCCAAGTCTACTGTCTCTTAATAATCTTGCCATTGGGTAATCCTCCATATAACCATATCCTCCTAACAATTGCAAGCAATCATAAATTACAGAGTCTGCCATTTTTGTTGACAATAACTTAGACATACTTGCCTCTTTAACTACATACTGGCCATCGTTTAATCGTTTTGCAACAGAATAATTAAACTCTTTACACATTTCGACTTCACTTGCCATTTCTGCAACCTTATGACGCAATGCTTGAAATTTATCTAACGTTTTACCAAACGCTTGTCTTTCCCCTATATAATTAATTGCATAATCAACAGCATATTCAGCTCTTGCGTGTGCGTTGACACCCATTATCAATCGTTCTAATGCAAAGTGCTGCATTATATACGAAAAACCTGCACCTTCATCTCCCATTAAATTTTCAGCAGGAATAACCACATTATCAAAAGCAATTTCTCCAGTGTCTGATGCCCTCCAACCTAGCTTATCTAACTTTATCGAAGAAATCCCAGGAGTTGCTCTATCTATCACAAAAATACTCATCCCTTTGTACTTATCTTCAGGATCTGTTTTGGCAGCTACAACCAAATAATCTGAATATACTCCATTAGTAATAAAAGTCTTTGATCCATTAATTACATAAGTGTCTCCTTTTTTAACTGCGGTTGTTCTCATTCCTGCAACATCAGAACCTGCAAAAGGCTCTGTTATACACAAACAACCAATCTTATCACCATCAATACTCGGTGTTAAATATGCTGTTTTAATTCTATCATCACCTTCTTTGGTTAAATGAGTCATTGCCAAATATGCATGCGCCCACATAGCAGCTGCAAATCCACCAGAATTAATTTTTTGTAATTCTTCTAAAAAGATCACTGTATAAAAAAGATCTAGATTCAACCCGCCATATTCTTCTGGAGAATTCAATCCAAAATACCCCATTTCTCCAAATTTCGTCCAGATAAATCGATCAATCGTTCCTGATTCTTCCCATTTATCTATATGTGGTACTACTTCTTTCTGCAAGAAATCACGAAAACTTACTCTAAAAGCTTCATGCTCTTCTGTAAAGTACATGCTATTCATAATTTAATAATATTTTAGTGTTTGTTTGCTTGTTTATTTAGCATCCAAATATAGTACTATTCTATCATATTTATCTATTGGAAAACCTTCAATGTTTTTTAATTCTTCTATTGATTGTAATTCGGCAACTTCATCTCGAAACTCAAATATTTTTTTACATAAATCATAATCAATATAAGGACTAGAAAGCACCTGTTTAAAGGTAGCCGTATTTAGATTCATCTTTTCAATGATTGGCTTATTAACTATTAAAAAGGTAGATAGTATTTTGCTAGCTAATTCTTTGTCCAATTTCCAAACTTCAAACAGTTGAGATTGATAGGCAAACCCTTGCAGCTTATTTCTGTATTTAACTATTCTTTGAGCAAGGAATTCATGAACTCCATTTATTGTTTCTAAATCTTGAGCTGTGGCTAAATTTAAATCAATAGTTGAACGATCTACACGAACTACTTTAGAATATTTTTTTACTCTTGTATTCTTTTGCTGCTGTTTCAGCACCCAATCTGGAAATTTAAAATGAGGAGAGATTTCACTTAGTAAAACATCTGAAACTCCTGTAATTAACTGAAAATCTTTAGTAGAGTTGATAAACTTATTTTGCTTTCGAAACGCTAACAATCTATCAATTTCCTGAATTGACATTCCTAATTGTTCTCCTTTATAATCTGTTATGTAGTTTGGATTAAAAGGATATATTTTTGGTTTTCTTTTTTCGAGTTCAATCTTTTTTAAAGCATCAATTTTTAATTGTAAATCGGTAACACTCCGTTGATGAAACTCTTTTATTGTTGGAGACAAGTCTACAAAAGAATATATTATTTGCAATACAATGATACTAAACAACAAAAAGAAAACCCCATTTCTTTGGCTTTTATTATACCAGAAATGGGGTTTTATTATTTTCATAAAAATTATTTATGCTTTATTAACTCTTATAGCATCTGTATATCTCTTCAATTGTTTTTTAACAACTGGGAATAAGAAGAACAATCCTATCATATTAGGGAACACCATTGCAAAAATCATTGCATCAGAGAAGTCCCAAATAGATTTCATACTTGCTGCCGCTCCAATAACTACAAACAATAAGAATAATAGCTTGTACGCCATATCAGCTGCTTTACCTCTACCAAATAAGAATTTCCATGCTTGTAATCCGTAATAAGACCAAGAAATCATTGTAGAAACCGCAAATAATACTACTGCTATTGTTAAGAATACATTAGAATATGGGATGTATGCTGCAAATGCTTTTGATGTGATTCCAGCTCCTTCATAAGAAACTCCATCAATCAATACAGCTCCTGCTCCATCTCCTCCATATTGGAAAATTGTTGCTCCTGATGCATCTCCACCGAAGTTAAATATAATAATTACTAAAGCTGTCATTGTACAAATTACTACTGTATCAATAAATGGCTCCAATAAAGCAACCAACCCTTCTGACGCAGAATATTTTGTTTTTACAGCTGAATGCGCAATAGATGCAGAACCTGCTCCTGCTTCATTTGAAAATGCAGCTCTTTTAAACCCAACTAATAACACACCTATAAACCCACCAACTCCAATAGCTGTTGGATTAAAAGCTTCTCTAAAAATTAAAGAAAATGCGTCATCAATTAATGAAAAGTTAACTCCTAATATATAGAAACAAGCTAATAAGTATAATACTGCCATAAACGGCACTACTTTTTCAGTTACTGAAGCAATTCTCTTAATTCCTCCAATAATTATAATTCCAACTAAAATTGCTAATACAACTCCAATCCATGCTCCTGCAGCTGTACTATCTAATCCTAATAATTCTTTTAATACTACGGTTGCTTGGTTAGATTGAGCAGCGTTACCACCACCAAATGATCCACCAATACAGAAAACAGCAAAAATAATTGCAATAATTTTCCCTATCGTTTTAAATCCTCTTTCTTTCAATCCTTTACTAATGTAATACATTGGACCACCATATACGGTTCCATCTTCTCCAACATCTCTATACTGAACCCCTAATGTACATTCAACAAATTTCGTTGACATACCTAAAAAGCCACAAATTACCATCCAAAATGTAGCACCAGGACCACCTAAAGCAATAGCCAAGGCAACACCAGCAATATTTCCATTACCTACAGTTCCAGAAACCGCAGTTGCTAATGCCTGAAAATGTGTAACTTCCCCCTCTTCGCTTTCATCTTTAATGGTTCCTTTTATATCTCCACCAACAGCTAAATCTGAATCTCCAGATGTGTGTTGATCTATTTCGTCATATTTTCCTCTAACCACATTGATTGCAGTTTTAAAATGAAAAACATTTGGGAATTTAAAATAAATTGTAAAAAATAAAGCACTACCAACCAATAAAACAAGTACAAAAGGAATTGTTATACTTTCACTTTGGTACACTGGAAAGAAAATAATCTGGCTGAAAAAATTTGAGATCGGCTGAAATGCTTCGTCAATTTTTTGGTCTAGACCTTTTTCTTGTGCAAATGTTAACATCGGTACTGCAAAAAACAATAACGTAAGAAGTTTTTTCTTCATAATAAATAAGTTAGTTTATTAAATTTAGTTGACCGCAATATCATAAAAAATTGAGCTTTTGACAACTTTTATAAGTTAAAAATGAATTTTACATTAATTTAAGCTTAAATCTTTGTAAATCTTCTTTAGAAGTTTTTGAATAGAAACCTAAAACTGTATTCGTTTTAGATAAAAAAAATCATTATTAATAGACCTTAGTAGCCCAACTTAATTTAAAGCTAGAGTTCAAATCATCATTATAAAATTTGCTTCAAATTGAAATCTAGTTGTTAACTAGATATTAAAACAATTTTCTTAATTTAATAATTTGCTCTGGCCTACCCAATACAATTAAACTAGAATCAGCTACAAGTTTTATAGAAGCTTCTGGGTTGATTAAGTAATCTCCATCAGCAAGTTTAAACCCTATTACTGTACAGCCTGTTTTTTTTCTTAAATCTAAATCTAAAATGGTTTTACCTACATATTCTTTTGGCAAATCGTTTACATCTATTTCTTCTAAATTAGCAGTTGTTTCTCCTTCAATTGTTAATCTATCAACAAACTCTAACACATCTGGAGTAACAACTAAAGAAGCCATATGAGCTCCGCCTAATTTATCTGGCATAATCACATTATCTGCTCCTGCAATTTTCAACTTACTGTAGGATGATTCATTAGATGCTCTACTTATAATCTTACAATCCTTATTCAATTGATGTGCTGTCAAAACCACAAATAAATTATCTGCATCAGATGGCAATGCTGTAATTAAGTTACTTGCATGTTCAATTCCTGCTTTTTTTAAAACACTATCTAATGTAGCATCTCCTTCAACATATAACCCCCTTTCTTCTTCTAAAGAATCAATTAATTCTTTATCTTTTTCGACAACTACAAATTCTTTCTGATAGTTTTTTAACTTTACAATCGCTTGCATCCCATTTCTTCCATAACCACAAACAATTATATGTCCTGTAAGTTTTTCTATTTTCCCTTGCACTTTCTTCAGTTTTAATTGTTTAAAAAAATTTCCACTTGCCAACGCTTCTGTAAAAGCAGAAACAGCATATCCGAATAAAGAAATGCTTGTTAATATTAAAAATATTGTAAATATTTTCTCCCCATCATTCATTGGATGAAGCTCTCTAAAACCAACAGTAGAAATTGTAATTACCGTCATGTATGCAGCATCAATAAACCCTACATCTGACAGAACCATATAGCCCAAAATTCCAATTGCTGATACTGATAACAACAAAAATAAAGCCTTATGTAATTTAGATTTAAATTTAAACATTATAAATCAAATACTGAAGTACGCTTCGTGTAAATCATATCTTTTAAACGCAAAATAAAAGCCAAGGTTAAATACAAACCAAAAGACAATCCAACGGTAGCAAAAGAGATGTAAATAAAGAACAACCTCACATTTAAAGCACGCATTCCTAACCTATCTGCAAGCCTTGAAGAAACTGCAAAACCATGGCGTTCAAAATAATATCTAATCGAATGTATAAAGCTCATTGTGAAATATTGTTGTTGCAATATAGGCTTTTAAGATGAATTGGTTTTAAGTTTATAGTAAAAAATAAATTGGTTTGTGTAACTTTGCTTTTTTCCAAAAAACACTACTTTGAAACAGCAAGAATACATAGAAGTTTATGGAGCTAGAGTTCACAATCTTAAAAACATAGATGTTAAGATTCCTCGTGAAAAACTAGTAGTAATTACTGGTTTAAGTGGCAGCGGTAAATCATCACTTGCCTTTGACACAATTTATGCTGAAGGGCAACGGAGATACATTGAAACTTTCTCTGCTTATGCAAGACAATTTTTAGGTGGATTAGAGCGACCAGATGTAGATAAAATTGATGGTTTGTCTCCTGTAATTTCTATAGAGCAAAAAACCACCAATAAAAGCCCGCGATCTACTGTTGGGACGATTACTGAAATATATGATTTTTTAAGATTGCTATATGCTAGAGCAGCCGATGCGTATTCTTTTAATACGGATCAGAAAATGGTGAGTTATTCTGATGAGAAAATCAAAGAATTAATTTTATCGGAATTTCAAGGTGAAAAAATAGCTGTTTTAGCACCTTTAGTTAAATCGAGAAAAGGACATTATAGAGAATTGTTCGAGCAAACTTCTAAACAAGGATTTGTAAGAGTTCGTGTGGATGGAGAGATTCAAGAAATTCAAAAAGGCATGCGTTTAGATAGGTATAAAACGCATGATATTGAAGTAGTTATTGACAGAATCATTGTAAACGACTCTGTAGAAAAAAGATTAGAAGAAACCATTAAAACAGCTTTATACGCTGGTAACAACATTTTAATGGTCATTGATTTAGACACCAATAAACCTCGCTATTTTAGTAGAGACTTAATGTGTCCTACAACCGGAATTGCATATCCAAACCCAGAACCAAATACATTTTCTTTTAACTCCCCAAAGGGAGCCTGCCCAAGCTGTAGCGGATTAGGGATCACAAATGAAGTAAATCTAAATAAAGTAATTCCAGATGCTTCAATTTCTATAAAAAATGGCGGGATCCTACCTTTAGGAGAGCAGAAAAATAGTTGGATTTTTAAACAACTAGAACTTATTGCAGAAAGGTTTCAATTTAAATTGAACGATCCTATTTCTAAGATTCCAAAAGATGCAATTGATGTTATTTTAAATGGCGGAAATGAGAAGTTCAAAATCGAATCTAAATCTATGGGTGTTACTCGTAATTACGAAATAGATTTTGAAGGAATAAATTCTTTTATCACCAGTCAATATAAAGACAGCGAGTCTACTTCTATTAAAAGATGGGCAAAAGAATTTATGGACGAAGTTTCTTGCTCTTCTTGCAAGGGAAATCGACTAAAAAAAGAGTCGTTATATTTTAAAATTCTAGACAAAAACATTAGTGACTTAGCCAAAATGGATATTACCGAACTGGCTAATTGGTTTCTAAAAATTGACAAAAAACTTTCCGAGAGACAGCGTATCATTGCTACAGAAATCATAAAAGAAATTAGAACTAGAATTCAGTTTTTATTAGATGTAGGATTAGATTATTTAAACCTAGATAGAACTTCTAAATCGCTTTCTGGTGGTGAAGCACAACGAATCCGTTTAGCAACACAAATTGGCTCACAATTAGTTGGTGTATTATATATTTTAGATGAACCAAGTATTGGACTCCATCAAAGAGACAATCAAAAACTAATAGATTCTTTAGTGAAATTAAGAGATCTCGGAAACTCTGTTTTGGTTGTCGAACATGACAAAGACATGATTGAACATGCTGATTTTGTTTTTGATATTGGTCCTGGAGCAGGACGTCATGGTGGCGAAATTGTGAGTGAAGGAACTTTTGAGGAATTAAAACAGCATGATACTTTAACAGCAGATTATCTAACGGGTAAAAAAGTAATCGCAATTCCAACAAAGAGAAGAAAAGGAAATGGAAAAAAGATTCAACTAAAAGGAGCCACAGGTAATAATTTAAAAAATGTTTCTGTTGATTTTCCTTTAGGAAAAATGATTTGTGTTACTGGAGTTTCTGGAAGCGGTAAATCTACTTTGATTAATGAAACTTTATACCCTATTTTAAACGCACATATTTATCGAGGTGTAAAAAAACCGATGCCTTATAAAAGCATCAAAGGATTAGAGCATGTAGATAAAGTAATCGACATCGATCAATCCCCTATCGGAAGAACACCACGTTCAAATCCGGCTACGTACACAGGTGTTTTTAGTGAAATTAGAAGTTTATTTGCTCGTACTCCTGAAGCAGCAATTAGAGGATACAAACCCGGAAGGTTCTCGTTCAATGTTAAAAGCGGAAGATGTGAAACCTGTCAAGGAGGAGGCGTTCGAGTTATAGAAATGAATTTCCTACCCGATGTTCATGTAGAATGTGAAACTTGTCAAGGAAAACGTTTCAACAGAGAAACTTTAGAAATTAGATACAAAGGAAAATCTATTTCAGATATTTTAGCAATGACCATTAATGAAGCGGTTATTTTCTTTGAAAAAGTCCCTAAAATTGAACGTAAAATTAAAACAATACAAGATGTTGGACTAGGATACATCACTCTAGGTCAGCAATCTACTACATTATCCGGTGGAGAAGCACAACGAATTAAACTAGCATCAGAATTATCAAAAAGAGACACAGGAAACACATTTTATATTCTTGACGAACCCACAACTGGACTACATTTTGAAGACATTAGAGTATTAATGGGGGTTCTAAACAAACTAGCAGACAAAGGAAATACCGTTTTAATTATTGAACATAATTTAGATGTTGTAAAACTTGCAGACTACATTATTGACATTGGTATGGAGGGCGGAAAAAAAGGAGGAGAAGTATTATGCATTGGAACACCAGAAGAGATTTGCAAACATCCTACAAGTTACACCGCTAAATTCTTAAAAAAAGAACTATCTTAGCACGTTTGCCGAAAATTTATTTTGGCGATTTTTATCTAAATTATTAATTAAAAAAAAGGAAGATTATGAATCCGAATGAAGACAGAAGAATTAGAGAAAAATTAGAGCAAAAAACGTGGAATCAGATAAAAACAAATGACTCTTGGGCCATATTTAAAATAATGTCTGAGTTTGTTGAAGGTTACGAAAAGCTAAGTAAAATTGGACCTTGTGTGTCTATATTTGGATCTGCAAGAACAAAACCAGAAGATAGGTTTTATAAATTATCAGAAGAAGTAGCTTTCAAACTTACTCAAAATGGATACGGAGTAATTACAGGCGGTGGACCAGGAATTATGGAAGCGGGTAACAAAGGTGCTCATAGAGGGAAAGGAACATCTGTTGGACTAAATATAGAATTGCCATTTGAACAACATTATAATCCCTGGATTGATAGTGATAAAAATTTAGAATTTGATTATTTCTTTGTTCGTAAAGTAATGTTTGTAAAATACTCTCAAGGTTTTATTGTTATGCCTGGTGGATTTGGGACTTTAGACGAACTTTTTGAAGCAATTACTTTAATTCAAACCAAAAAAATTGGAAGATTCCCAATTATATTAGTTGGTAAAGATTTCTGGAGCGGATTGTTAGACTGGATTAAAAAAACATTAATTGCAGAAGGAAACATAAGCCCAGAAGATTTAAATCTATTTAGAATTGTAGATACTGCAGACGAAGCAATAGAGCATTTAAATAAATTCTACTCTAAATACAGCTTAAAACCAAATTTCTAAAAAAACCATTCATATACTATTTTCACAAAAAAAGCATTAATAGTATATGAATATTACTATGAAAAATAACGGCATTTGAAACTTCGATTTTACATTTTTATTGTTTTTATTTTTGGCACAGTAAGTTTCTTTGCGCAAAATAATGGGATCAAAATAAATGCAGTTCTTGAGGAAGAAAGTGCTATTTTAAAAGTTCAGCAAGAAATTGTTTTTTTTAACAAGACCAATAAAACAATATCAGAAATTTATCTTCATAATTGGGCAAACAGCTTTCAACACAAAAACACTCCATTAACTAAAAGGCTCGTTGAAGACTATAAGAAATCTCTTTATTTTGCTAACGAAAACGAAAGAGGCTCTACAAAGATTCTAAACCTTACTGCCAATTATTTAGCTGCAAATTTTTCATCAGAAAAAAATAAAGAAGACATTCTAAAAGTTGATTTGAATAAGTCGTTACAACCAAATGACTCAACTATTATCAACATAACCTATACCGTTAAAATTCCTGATGCAAAGTTTACTGGTTACGGAAAAACAAAAACTGGATATCATTTGCGTTTCTGGCACTTAATTCCAGCTGTGTACACAGATAGTTGGCAATTGATGAGCAATTTAAATATTGATGATTTATTAATTGACGCTTCAGATTACCAAATTCAATTTCAAATTCCAGAAAAACACATTCTAATTAGCAACCTCACCAGTAAAAAGATTAACAAAAACAACTATCATCTAAGTGGGAAAAGCAAGACTGATATTATTATCAGTATTGATAAACAAAACAAGTACACAACTTATAAAACAGAAAAGATTGATGTAATTACAGATGTCCCTATAAAAGATATTAGCAAAAAATTGGCAACAGATATCATTAATAGAGAATTACATTTTATAGAAAGTTACTTAGGTGCCTATCCACATAAAGAAATGTTGATTGATAAAACAACACAAAAGAAAACACCTATTTACGGACTCAATCAATTACCGAATCTTCTAAGTCCATTTTCTGATATTTTTGACAGAGATTTAACTTTGTTTAAAGCCATCTCAAAAAAATATATTGACAACACCCTACTTTTAAATAAAAGAACCGACTATTGGCTTACGGATGGAATTCAAGCGTTTTTATTAATAGAATACGTAAAGAAACACTACCCAGAAGTAAAACTTCTTGGGACAGTTTCTGACACTTGGCTAATTAGAAACTTTAATATCTCTAAACTAGACTTTAACGATAAATACCCGCTTATTTACCAATTTATAACTCGCAAGTTTTTAGACCAAGCACTAACCACCCAATTAGACTCTCTCTCAAATTTCAATAGAAAAATAGGGAACAAATACAAAGCTGGTTTAGGCCTACAATACTTAAAAGGATATTTAGGAGACTCTATAATTAAAGCTTCATTTAAAGAATACTACAAATCACATGCATTAAAAATAAGCTCGAGTTCAGATTTTAACAGCATTATCTCTTCTAAAACAGACAAGGATTTAAAATGGTTTTTTGGAGACTACATCCAAACTAACAAAAAGATTGATTACACTATAAAAAGTATAAAAATCATAGGTGATTCACTTAAAATAGACATCCAAAACAAACGAAACATTACGGCTCCAGTTGCTCTTTATGGAGTTAAAAACAAAGAAATAAAATTTAAAACTTGGGTCACAGGAGTAGATTCTACAAAAACGGTTACTATTGCTAAAGGCGATTTTGATAAAATTTCATTAAACTATGAGCAATTGTATCCAGAATACAATTCATTAAATAATTGGAAAACGATCGGGAAGACCATCTTAAACAAACCCATACAGCTAAGACCTGTTAAAGATATTTCTGATCCATATTACCATCAACTATTTTACCAACCAGAAATAAGTTATAATTTTTATGATGGATTAAGTTTAGGTGTAAAACTACACAACAAACCCATTATATCAAGAAATTTCTACTTCAAAGTAATCCCGACTTACGCAACAAAAAGCAAAACATTAACTGGCTTAGCATCTGCAATGTATACTCAGTATTTTGAAGACTCTAAACTGCAGAAAATAATTTACGGAGTTGTAGGCAGTAATTATCACTATGCTCCAGAATTGTCTTACAGTATTTTTACACCATATATATCTACAGTCTTTAAAAGAAAAAATTTAAGAGACGTTAGTAGCAAATACCTCACAGCTAAATACGTAAAGATCAACAAGCAGACAGCTACAGGCACACCAAATAGAGAGCAAGACAAATACACTGTGTTAAATTTAAAATACGTGTATTCAAACCCAAATATAATTCGTGGAACCTCTTATAAATTCAACATAGATATCGCCTCAAACTTCACAAAATTATCAGTCGATTATCGACACAGATCTTTAACATCAACAAACAGACAGTTAGATTTTCGTTTTTTTGGAGGCGCTTTTTTAAATAATAAAGCTACCGGGAATTATTTTAGTTTTGGATTAGACAGACCTTCAGATTATTTGTTTGAGCAAGTCTATTTTGGAAGATCAGAAAGCTCTGGTTTTTTTAGTCAGCAAATCATTATTAATGACGGTGGATTTAAATCTGTTTTACCAGTCAGATTTGCGAATAAATTTATGTTTTCAGTCAACTCTAGCATTGGCCTTTGGAAATGGGTTGAGTACTATAATGATGTTGCATTTTTAAAAAACAAAGGAGAAAGTACATATTTTGCCTATGAAAACGGAATTCGATTTAACTTTATTCACAACATACTAGAAGTATATTTCCCAACCTATTCTAATAATGGATGGGAAGTAACTCAAGAAGCATACGCAAGTAAAATACGCTTTGTTCTTACCTTAAGACCTAAAGCTATTTACAACTTTTTTAGAAGAGGCTTTTTATAAACGCCCTCTTATTGTGTAATTCCTATTTTACAGATTGTTTCGGGTGTTTTTTTTACGATATTCTTAAAAAAATAAAATATTTTTAAATTTCAATCAAAAAACCTACCTTTGCAATAGTTCAAAAAACACTTTACATATGACGCAAGATGCAGCAATTTCTAGTTCTAAAAAATTATCATTTAACGATTTTCGTGACGAAGTTTTAAACGATTATAGAATTGCTCGTATTAGTAGAGAATGTAGTTATTTAGGTCGTAGAGAAGTCTTAACTGGTAAAGCAAAATTCGGAATTTTTGGTGGTGGTAAAGAAGTACCTCAATTAGCAATGGCAAAAGCTTTCAAAAAAGGTGATTTTAGATCTGGTTATTACAGAGATCAAACCTTTATGATGGCAATTGGAGCATTGACAGCCCAACAATTTTTTGCAGGATTATATGGACACCCAAGTATTGAAGCAGATCCAATGTCTGGAGGAAGACAAATGGGAGGGCATTTTGCAACTCATAGTTTAGATGAAAATGGTCAATGGAAAAACTTAACAGGACAATACAATTCTAGTGCCGATATTTCTCCAACTGCCGGACAAATGCCTAGATTATTAGGCTTAGCACAAGCATCAAAAGTATACAGAGAAGTAAAAGAGTTAGAAAATGCTACCAATTTCTCTTCAAAAGGGAACGAAGTTGCTTGGGGAACAATTGGAAACGCAAGTACTAGTGAGGGCTTATTTTTTGAAACCATCAATGCTGCTGGAGTTATGCAAGTTCCAATGGTGATGAGTGTTTGGGACGATGAATATGGAATTTCAGTACACGCAAAATATCAAACAACAAAAGAAAGTATTTCAGAAATTTTAAAAGGGTTTCAGAGAGATGAAAAAAATAAAGGCTACGAAATAATGGTCGTAAATGGCTGGGATTATGTTCAATTAACCGCTGCATATAACACAGCCGCTAAAATTGCAAGAGAAGAACATGTACCCGTTTTAATTCACGTAAAAGAATTAACACAACCTCAAGGACACTCAACATCAGGTTCTCATGAACGTTATAAAGATACCGAACGTTTAAAATGGGAACAAGAATTTGACTGTTTAGCTAAAATGCGTTCATGGATTTTAGATTTTGAATTAGAAGATGAAAATGGAGAGTTATTAAAGTTTGTGAACTCAGAAGAAGAGTTAATTACAATAGAAAAAGAATCTAAAAAACACGTAAACACCTCTAGAAGAAATGCTTGGAATACGTATTTAAATGAACTAAAAGATGAAGTAACTACAGCTGTTAAATTGTTAGAAAAAATAGCATCAAAAAGCAGCAATAGCACATTTATTTCAAAAATAACAAAAGATTTAGTTGCAATTTCAGAACCTATTAGAAAAGATATTTTAATCTCAGCTAGAAAAACGTTGCGCTATATTAAAGACGAAACATTTCCTGAAAAAGCAGAGTTACAAAACTTTATAAAAGAAAAAATTGATCAAGGATTTGAGCTTTTCTCCACAAACTTAACTAGTGATACTGAAATAGCTCCATTAAACATTAATAGTCAAGCACCAACTTATAGTTCAGAAAAGAATCTTGTAGACGCAAGGTTAATCATGAGAGATAATTTTGATGCTTTATTAAAAAAATATCCTGAGGTATTAATTTTTGGAGAAGATGCCGGTTTTATTGGTGATGTAAATCAAGGTCTTGAGGGATTGCAAGAAAAATTTGGCGAAGAAAGAGTTTTTGACACTGGAATTAGAGAAGCAACTATAATAGGACAAGGAATTGGAATGGCAATGAGAGGTTTAAGACCAATCGCTGAGATTCAATATTTAGATTATTTATTGTATGCTTTACAAATAATGAGTGATGACTTAGCAACCTTAAGATACAGAACAGTTGGTAAGCAAAAAGCACCATTAATTATACGAACTCGCGGCCATAGGTTAGAAGGAATTTGGCATTCAGGCTCTCCAATGGGAGGAATCATAAATACCTTAAGAGGAATACATGTATTAGTTCCAAGAAACATGACAAAAGCCGCTGGTTTTTACAATACATTATTAGAAGGAGATGATCCTGCTTTGGTTATTGAATGTTTAAATGGATATCGTTTAAAGGAGGAATTGCCTACGAATCTTGGTGAGTTTAAAACTGCTTTAGGAGAAATTGAAGTATTAAAAGAAGGAACCGACATGACAGTTGTTTCTTATGGTTCAACACTAAGATTGGTTGAAGAGGCTGCGAAAGAATTACTACAAGTTGGAATCAATATAGAAATCATTGACGCTCAAAGCTTATTACCTTTTGACATCAATCACGATACTGTAAAAAGTATCGCAAAAACGAACCGCTTGTTAATTGTTGATGAAGATGTTCCTGGTGGTGCTTCTGCCTACATATTACAAGAACTACTTGAGACACAAAACGGATATCAATATTTAGATAGCAAGCCTCAGACATTAACAGCAAAAGCTCATAGACCTGCTTATGGAACTGATGGAGACTACTTCTCTAAACCATCTACAGAAGATATTTTTGAAGCAGTATACCAAATAATGCATGAAGTTGATCCTGCAAAATTTAAAAACTTATACTAGGTTTTTTTTCAAAATAACATTACCTACTGAGCATTGCAAACAGAGTTTCTTTGCGCAGTAGTTGTTTTTCAACTGCAATAAAGCCTGCGAATCAAAAGCATTTTCAACTTTAATTTGACATTCAGAAAACTTAGAAATGATTGAATTTTTTTCTGGTTTTAATTGCCTCAACAACTCTATAAATTCTTTTTCATCTACCTCTCCCCTACTTTTTAAATAATTAAATTTCAAGGGGATAATTGTGTTAATTAACAATAAATCAACAAACGATTTTGTTATTCTCTTAATTTTTGATGGAGAATCTTTTTGAAAAGTATAGTGAGTTTTCCAAAAAACTCCCAAATCAACATTAAAAAACTTATAAAAATCTTCTACTTTTTTAATTTCCATCAAAACAGAAAACATTCGTTTGTTTTTATGATATAACGCTGCTAATTGCGCAATTCTAATTGTAGGGAAATTAGTTGGTCGCATTCTAAAAAACCGAAATTGACCATTAGAAATAGGAAACAGATTGTGCTTATGCTTCAAATAAGCATATTCAATTTGCAAAGATTTAAAATAATTTCCTTCTGATTCTTGCCCTAAAAAACCTGCCTGACCAAACAATAATGCACTCAGCTTTAACACATCATTTTGCTCTTTTTTAATAACTGAAAAGCTCATTGAATTTGCCAAACTAAAAAAAGCTTCTCCATTCTTTTTCAATCCAAAATTCTTAACCAACAACTTAAAAAGCACAGCCTCATAATCATTATTGCTTCTTATCAATAACTCATGTATTAAAACTGATTTCTCTTCTAACCTATCAAAATACAGTCTCGTTTTCCAATTATTAAACACAAAAGAATCAATTTCTGAGATTGATTTCTCACAAGGAATCCATTGTTCTTTTTTTGACATGAGCATATTAAAGCTAAAAAGCAATTCTCTCGGAACCAAACCCCTCAATTCAATGGTTTCAATCGCATTCTCATTGACATCAAATACTTCTACATCATCTTCCCAAACCACATGTAAAATAACAGAGTCGTAATTTGTATCTTCCTCATGTTGGTGCACATACCAATCAGAAGATTTTACATGAATCTCTACATTCCCTACCCAACGAAGTGTATCAATATCAATTTCGGAATTCAAAAAATCCGGACCAGAATTATAATTATGCAATCCTGGTTTTGCAATTTTCACCTTTTTACCTGTAGTAGTTGACAGGTCATTATTAAAAAACATCTGATGTTTCCATATATAATGAAGAAAATCTTCTTTCATAGCAATACGTTTCTTTTTCGATACTAAATTTATAAAAAAAATCGACAGTTAAAGAAAAAAACTATAGCCACATTGTTTTTTCCAATTACAACAAAGCAATTTCTGATAAGAAATTGTAGTATTTTTACAACTCAAAATTCGCTCAAATGAATATTATAAAAAGTTTAGAATGGCGCTATGCTACCAAGAAATTTGATGAATCAAAATTCTTATCAGAAACGCAGGTACATATATTAAAAGAAGCCTTTAACCTAACCGCAACATCTTATGGTTTGCAGCCAGTAAAAATGGTTGTTTTACACGATAAAAACATCCAACAACAATTGGTTGAACATTCTTGGAATCAACAGCAAATAGTACAAGCATCTCATGTTTTAGTACTTTGTATTCAAGATAAAATGACTGATACAGATGTGGAAGCCTATTTTTCTTTAATTAAGAAAATCAGAAATACTCCAGATGAAATACTAAATCCATTTAAGAGTTATTTAAAAGACGATATTTCTAATAAAACTGAAGATCAGTTAGTGCCTTGGATGAAAAACCAGGCCTATATTGCTTTAGGGAATTTAATGACAGTTGCCGCAATTGAACACATTGACGCTTGCCCGATGGAAGGATTTAATCCTGAAAAATATGATGAAATATTAGACTTAAAACAATACAATTTAAAATCTGCCTTGGTTTTACCTGTAGGGTTTAGAGCTGAAGATGATTATATGAAAGATCTGAAAAAAGTTCGTAAAAAAACACAAGATGTTATCATAGAAATCAATTAAAAAAAGGTGAAGAATTGTATCTTTGAAAATAGTTAAAACTAATACATACTAGAATGAATTCAGAAATAAGAGTCCTTGAACCTACAACAGTTTGGAATAATTTTGCAAACCTAAATGCTGTACCACGACCATCTAAAAAAGAAGAACGTGTAATCGCTTTTATGGTTGATTTTGGAAAAAATTTAAACCTTGAAACAGTCGTAGATGTAGTTGGAAATGTGATCATAAAAAAACCTGCAACTGCCGGGTATGAAAACAGAAAAACAGTGGTTCTGCAAAGTCATTTAGACATGGTACATCAAAAAAATTCTGACACTGTATTTGATTTTGATTCTCAAGGAATTGAAATGTATGTTGATAACGATTGGGTTACTGCAAAAGGAACCACATTAGGTGCAGACAACGGCTTAGGCGTTGCTGCAATTATGAGTGTATTAGAAGCTAATACAATAGCACATCCTGCTATTGAAGCGTTATTCACAATTGATGAAGAAACCGGTATGACTGGAGCCATGGGATTAGAGGCTGGTTATTTAGAAGGTGACATTTTACTAAATTTAGATACCGAAGAAGATGACGAAATAGGAATGGGCTGTGCTGGCGGAATTGATGTAACTGCAAAAAGAACTTACAATTTAGAAAAAACACCTGAAAATGTTGCTGCTTATACGATTTCAATTAGCGGATTAAATGGCGGGCATTCTGGAATGGATATTCATAAAGGATTAGGGAATGCAAATAAAATTATGAATCGTTTGTTGTTTGAAGGATTTGAAAATTTTGGTTTACGAGTATACGAAATTAACGGAGGTAGTTTACGAAATGCAATTCCGAGAGAAAGTAATGCAGCAATTGTAATCGACACCATTTCTAAAGAGCCTTTTTTGTTTGAGATAAATGAATCGATTAGCAACATTACTAAAGAATTCAAAACTCTTGAACCAAACTTACATATTGAAGTTTCTGAAACAAAAACCACCCCATCACAAGTAATGGAACTAGGAGTTCAAGAAGGGTTTATAAAATCTATTCACGCTGCAGTAAATGGCGTTTATAAAATGAGCCCAGATATTGACGGATTGGTTGAAACCTCAAATAATATTGCAAAAATTGTAGTTGAAAATGGTGAGATCACAGTGAATTGCCTAACACGCTCTTCTTCAGAAACAAACAAAACAGACCTAGCAAATTCTATTAGATCTGCATTTGAATTATCTGGTTTTGAAGTAACGCTTTCTGGAGATTACCCTGGCTGGCTACCAAACACGAGTTCTGAAATATTAACCGTTTTAGATAATTTATACGAAAAACTACATGGAGAAAAAGCAAAAATTGCTGCTTGTCATGCAGGTTTAGAATGTGGTATTTTAGGTCAGAACTATCCGAATATGGATATGGTTTCTTTTGGCCCAACAATATTAGGAGCACATTCTCCAGATGAAAGAGCAAGTATTTCATCAACACAAAAATTCTGGAAATTCCTAGTAGAAATTCTCAAGAATACTCCAAATAAAGCATAAAATAATTGATTAAAAGCCGTTGATAACTCAACGGTTTTTTTATAGCTTAAAATGTTTATTATCTTCAATAAAAGAAACATAATTAACTGATTTAAAGTGTTTTGTGTTTTTATTATTTTGTTAACATCTTTGATTTTAAATAACGGTAAATAATCGTATTTTTACTTTTTCATAAATCAGTGTATTTTAATGGGTAAAATCATAGCAATTGCAAATCAAAAAGGTGGTGTTGGTAAAACCACAACAACAGTAAACTTAGCTGCTTCTTTAGGTGTCTTAGAGAAAAAAGTGTTGTTAATTGATGCAGATCCACAGGCAAATGCCTCTTCTGGCCTTGGTATTGATGTTGATAGCATTGAAATAGGTACATATCAAGTTTTAGAACATGCGGTTTCTGCAAAAGATGCCATACAAAAAACGACATCTCCAAATGTAGACATCATTCCTGCTCACATAGATTTAGTAGCTATTGAAATAGAGTTAGTAGATAAAGAGCAACGAGAATACATGCTAAAAAAATCATTGGTAGATGTAGCAAAAAACTACGATTATGTATTAATTGACTGCGCTCCTTCTTTAGGTTTAATTACAGTAAATTCATTGGTAGCAGCAGATTCTGTGATCATTCCAATTCAATGTGAATATTTTGCATTAGAAGGCCTAGGAAAACTCTTAAACACTATAAAAAGCATTCAAAATATACACAACTCAGATTTAGATATTGAAGGTTTATTATTAACCATGTTCGATTCTCGCTTGCGATTATCAAATCAGGTTGTAGAAGAAGTTCGCAAGCATTTTAGCACCATGGTTTTTGATACAATTATTAGAAGAAATACTCGTTTAGGTGAAGCACCAAGTTATGGTGAAAGTATTATCGCTTATGACGCTACAAGCAAAGGAGCAATAAATTATTTAAGTTTAGCTAACGAAATTATTAAGAATAACGCATAATGGCAAAAGCAACAAAAAAACAAGCTTTAGGTAGAGGATTGTCTGCTTTATTAAAAGAGACATCAACAGATATCAATTCAGTTTCAGATAAAAATGCTGATAAACTAGTTGGTACTATTGTTGAAATTGGATTAGATAATATTGAAATGAATCCTTTTCAGCCAAGAACCTATTTTGACGAAGAAGCCTTAACCGAATTAGCTAATTCCATTAAAGAATTAGGAGTTATTCAACCAATTACAGTTCGTAAGTTAGAAGGAAATAAATTTCAATTGGTTTCTGGAGAACGCAGGTTCAGAGCTTCAAAATTGATTAGAAACACAACAGTTCCTGCTTATATTAGACTTGCCAACGATCAAGAAATGCTAGAAATGGCATTGGTAGAAAATATACAACGTAAGAATTTAGATCCAATTGAAGTTGCACTTTCTTATCAACGTTTAATTGAAGAAATTAAATTGACACAAGAACAGTTAAGTATAAGAGTTGGTAAAAAAAGATCTACAGTTACCAATTATATGCGTTTGTTAAAGTTAGATCCAATTATTCAAACCGGAATGCGAGATGGTTTCATTTCTATGGGCCATGGACGTGCTTTAATTAATGTTGACTCATCAGAGAATCAATTAAATATTTACACAAAAATTGTAAAAGATAAATTATCTGTTAGACAAACTGAAGAGCTTGTTAAAGGTTTAAAAGAAGGAAAAACTACCACTAAAAAGGTAACTAAAACTCCAAGCTTTGTAAAAAATTCAATGTCAGATTTATCTACTTTTTTTGGTAGTAAAATAGCAATTTCTGCAAATTCGAAAGGAAAAGGAAAAATGACAATTTCATTTACATCCGAAGAAGATTTTAATCGAATCAAAAACTTATTGAAATAGTGTTATCACTAAAAAAAATACTTTTTATTTTTGTTACATTTATTGCCATTTCAATAAGTGCACAGAAAGATTCTACCCAAGTTGATAATCTCAAAATAAAAGGAAATATTAAGATCAATAGCAATTATTTTGATCCATTATCTCCTTCAAAAGCGGCATTTTATTCAGCTATTCTTCCTGGGCTAGGTCAGATATACAACAAGAAATATTGGAAAGCCCCTGTAGTTTGGGGAGCAATGGGAACCAGTATTTATTTTTATTTAGACAACAATAACGAATACAACAGATATAGAACCGCTTTTAAATTGCGTGAATCGGGCTTAAAAGATGAATTTACAAATGACAATGGCTCACTTCTTATCTCTAGAAATGGATTAATAAGTGCTCAAAAAACATTAAAAAGCAATAGAGACCTATCACTATTAACAACATTAGTTTTTTATATTTTACAGATAGTTGAAGCTAGTGTAAATGCTCATTTACTACAGTTTAACACCAACGATAACTTAACTTTTTCTCCTTCGGTAATTTCAAACCCAATTCGGCATGAAGTTCCAAAAGTTGGATTGAAATTAAAATTTAATTTTTAAGATGAAGATAGCCTTATTAGGATATGGAAGAATGGGTAAAGAAATTGAAAAAATCGCTTTACAAAGAGGGCATGAAATTGTAATAAAAACAAATTCTGATGATTCATTTGATATAAATTTAGCTGATGTAGCAATAGATTTTAGTGTTCCTACTTCTGCTCTTAATAACATCTCTAATTGCATTAACAATACCGTTCCTGTAATTTCAGGAACAACAGGTTGGTTAGATAATTATCAAGATGTAGTAGCACTTTGTAAAGAAAAAAAGGGCGCTTTTATATATGCTTCTAACTTTAGTTTGGGTGTAAATATATTTTTTGAATTGAACAGCCAATTAGCAAAAATGATGGACAACTTAAGTGATTACAACATCACTATGGAAGAAATTCATCATACAAAAAAACTAGATGCTCCAAGCGGAACGGCAATTACATTAGCAGACGGAATTATAGAAAATAGTTCTAAATCTGAATGGAAACTTGATGGAGAAATATCAGACACTAGCATCCCTATTGTTGCAAAAAGAATTCCTGATGTTCCAGGAACACACACTGTTGATTATTCATCAGAAGTAGATACTATCGAAATAAAACATACTGCCCACAGCAGAAAAGGATTTGCTTTAGGCGCCGTTGTTGCAGCAGAGTGGATTGTTGGAAAAACAGGTGTTTTTTCAATGAAAGATGTGTTAAACATTGGTTAAAGAATGTAACACATCTAATTAAAACGAACTAATAAACTATTATTGAACATCGGTTTTCTTTACGAAAACATAAAATATAAATTATGACATTTACTGAATGGTTTTTATTCTTCTTAGCGATACAAGTTGTACACTTTTTAGCAACATGGAAATTATACATAAAAGCTGAAAGAAAAGCCTGGGAAGCAATTATTCCTATTTATAACGCAATTATTTTAATGAAAATTATTAACCGACCAAAATGGTGGGTGATTTTGTTATTTATTCCAATTGTAAACCTATTAATGTTTCCTGTTATTTGGATTGAAACTTGTAGAAGTTTTGGACATAACAAAAGACCTGACACAATTTTAGCAGTAGCTACATTAGGGTTTTACATCTTTTATATTAATTATGTCTCACAACCCAATTACGTTGTAGACAGAAGCCTTAATCCTAGATCAGCTTTAGGAGAATGGATTAGCTCTATTGCTTTTGCTATTATAGCTGCAACCTTGGTTCATACATATTTTATGCAACCATATACAATCCCTACTTCTTCATTAGAAAAGACATTGTATGTTGGTGATTTTCTTTTTGTAAGTAAATTTCATTATGGAGCAAGAGTCCCAATGACTACTGTTTCTGCACCGATGGTACATGATACATTACCTTTTCTAGGAAAATCTTATGTGTCAGATTCTAAAGATCAAGAATCATGGCTAAACAAATTATCTTTACCGTATATGCGTTTACCGGGTATTCAGAAAATAAAACGTAATGATATTGTTGTTTTTAGTTGGCCTGCAGATTCTTTAAAAACAATGTGGGGAGACAATTCTGGCAAGTTCACCTATAAACCGATAGACAAAAGGACTAACTATGTAAAAAGATGTGTTGGTATTGCTGGCGATTCTTTAGAGGTTAGAAATGGCTATGTATTTATCAATGGCAAAAGAACTGTATTGCCTGGCAGAGCTAAAACACAATACATATTCTCAGTAAACACTGGTGGACAACAATTTAGTAGAGGCGCTTTAAAACGCTATAATATTAGAGAAGCTTCATGGGGAAGAGACGGTAGACTTAGCACAAATAGTAAAGGCGAGTTTATTTTAAATCTTACAGATGATGAAGCTGCTTTAATTGCTAAAAACCCAATTGTAAAAAGCATTACAAAGAATCTTGAACCTAAAGGAACTTTTGATCCAAGTGTATTTCCACACAATCCAAATTACAAATGGAATAATGACAATTTTGGACCTATTTACATCCCTAAAAAGGGTGATAAAATTGAATTAAACGAAAAGTCTATTGTTTTTTATGAGCAAATCATTAGAAGATACGAACATAATAATTTTACTATTGCCAACGATAAATATTACTTAAACGGAAAAGAGATCACATCGTACACAATTAAACAAGATTATTATTGGATGATGGGAGACAACAGACAAATGTCTTTAGATGCAAGATCTTGGGGGTATGTTCCTTTTGATCACGTAGTTGGCAAACCTGTATTTATCTGGTTAAGCTGGGACCCAAATGCAAAAGGGTTTGCAAAATTCTCATCAATTAAATGGGACAGAATGTTTACAACTGTTGGTGGTGATGGAGAGCCTAGATCATATTTCAAACTCTTTATCATTGCTTTATTAGGGTATTTTATGATTAATTACTTCCGTAAGAAAAAGAAAACTACAAAGTAATTTATGGCTTTGTTTTTACCTACATATTTCGCTCCTATTTCTCAGTATATGGCGATAGCAAATTCTGATGAAGTTCTATTTGAAGTAGAGGATAATTTTCAAAAACAAACCTATAGAAATCGTTGTTATATTTACGGTCCTAATGGGAAACAATTACTAAACATCCCCATAAAACACACGTCAACATCTGCTAAAAAGAAAACCAAAGACACATTGGTAGACAATAGCAGTTCTTGGCAAAGTCAACATTTAAAATCCATACAAATAGCCTATAGAAATTCGCCTTTTTTCGAATTTTATGAAGATGACTTACAGCCAATTCTAACTAAAGAATACAAGTACTTATTAGATGTAAACATTGACACATATTTGTTTATTACTGATGCTCTACAAATATCAAGCGATTATAACACTACTGAAGTATATCAAGATGCATCAAAAAATGATTATAGGCACCTAGCGAATGCCAAGCAAGAATTAGGCCTAAATTTTGATAGTTATATTCAGATGTTTGATGATAAATTTGGCTTTATAAAAAACCTTTCTACTTTAGATTTACTATTTATGGAAGGTCCAAATGCGGTAAGCTTTTTAGAAAAAAATCACTAAATTTGAACTTCTCAAAACTATAATATGGATTTTGTTTCAAAATTTATTAATGCCTATTCACCTAATTTACCTAATAAGGCTAGACGTATTTTTGAATCTAATATTGAACTAAAAACGTTCAAAAAAGGAGATGTAATTGTAAATTACGGTGAAACACCAACTAACTTTTACCTTTTAAAAACTGGTGTTTTACGAAGCTTTATAAGAGATTCAAAAGGGAAAGAACATATTAGAACTTTATATATCCCTATTACAACTTCTGGATCACTATCATCTTTGATTTCTAAAAAGCCTTCTAACGCAATCTATGATTGTTTAACTAATGCAGAAATTTTAGTTGGTGACTTCCCTGCTTTTATAAAATCTACAGAGGAGCATCATGAATTGGCTTTATTTTACAATAGAATTTTAGAAAGTATCTTTATAAGAACTGAAAGAAGAATTTACGATTTATCTGTTCTAAACGCTACTGAAAGATATCTTAAATTAAAAACTGAAATCCCGGATATTAATAATTTAATTCAACAATATCACATAGCTTCCTATTTAAATATTACTCCAGTTCAGCTTAGTCGAATTAGAAAAGAACTCTATTCTAAATAAGAATCTATTAACATATGTTAATAGAGAACATTCAATATTGACCTATTTTTGGTAAAGATTATCCCCCGATAATTATAAATACTATCCCCTAGTTATTTATTTAAGAAAAGACTTGTTATATAACAAGTCTTTTCTATTTTTATATCCATGGATATAAAATTTATTATACACTATAGCTTTCACTTTATTTTACCTGCTATCATTGCATATTTTTTCTTTAAAAACCATTGGAAAAAAGTATATCTAATTTTTATTGCTGCCATGTTAATTGACTTAGATCATTTATTAGCAACGCCTATCTTTGAAGAAAACAGATGTAGTATTAATTTTCACCCATTACATAGTTATATTATAGTTGGAGTTTATTTTATGCTATTTGCTATAAAAAAGACAAGAATAATTGGCTTAGCCTTACTCTTACATATTCTTGCCGATACTATTGATTGCCTTTTGTAAACTTTAATACAAGTTGATTAATTTCTGCTGAAATATTCAATTTAAAGACTACAAATAAATAGCAAATAATAATAATTGCGCTTTTTACCACAATGTTTACTAACGGGTGAAAATCAAAATTTAAAAAAGAAAATACCCCGTAAAAAACTACAATAAGTAAAACCATTAAGAAAGACTTATTTGTAAAAGGCAATAAGTTGAATTTGTATTTTACATACCATAATTTTATCGTGTTAAAAAACAGAATAACTAACAACGTTGATAATGCTGCCCCATTCATTCCATACACATCAATCAACCAAATATTAAGATAGGTCACTGAAAGAGCCATTGCAATTCCGTAAGGCAACAACACCTTATAGTATTTTGAATTGGAGATAATTGCACCATTGTTTCCTAAAAACATGGTATATAATTTTGCTATAGAAATCATTAATACAATAAACACACCTCCAGAATATTTATTAGGCAGTAGCGTATATAATTCGGTGATATTTAGGTTTATTAACAAGAAAAACAATCCACAGATTAACAATAGGTTGATTGAGCTTTTTTTGTATAAACTCTTCAATTCATCAGTATTTCCTTCTTGAATTGCTTTTGATGTTAAAGGCTGTAAAATTTGACTCATTGCTCTACCTGGCGCCTCAATAACTGATGCAATAAACACACCTACCGTATAATATGCTGTCAACTCAATTGCCGCTTTTTGAGGCAACATCACTTTATCAATATCTAACAATATTGCTCCTGCAGAGCCCGCTAATATGATGTAAAATGAATATTTTAAAATCTCACCGAAATTATCTGGGAGTTTTAATGTGAATTTTGGTGTATATAATTTAAAAGCATACCACATCATAAGCAACATTCGCAAAAAGTACGATGCAGTCATCAGCCAAATAAATTGCTGAACATTAATAACTTCTAACCAAATCAACCCTAATAATATCATGGTTGAAATTCTATGATACAACTCTTTTATTCCGTTTCCAAAAACCGATTGCAGTTGCACTTTAGACCAAGCATAGAAAATTTCAAAATAAGCAGTTGCAATTGCCACTAAATAAATAACATAAGTGTAGTCTTTTATCATGCTATTTTCTGATGCTAAAAAACTACTAATCTGTTCGTAAAATACATTCCCAAAAAAACCAATTGGTACCGCAATAAATAATGGCAACAGTATCGCTGAAGACAAAAATTTATCTCGTTCTGATTTTGTTTTATAGGATGCGAAAAATTTGACAATTGTATATTGAATTCCAAATGCCGTCAATGGCATTAATAAGTTTGCTGCAGATAATAAAAAGACAACCAACCCATAATAGGTATCAGTTAAAAACTGTGTATATAAAAACAAAGTGTTGATTCCTCCAATAGCGAAAGCTACAAAGATAATAATGGTGTTTCTAGACGATTGTTTTAATACAATTCCCAATGATTACTTATTTAATAATGCTATAATTGATTTATGAATGCTCTCTCCAACCCGATTACCATAGAGTTCTCTACTGAAATCTGAGTTTTTATTTTTAAACTGATTAAATGAAGCTACAATTTTAGAAGTACTAGCTCCCACAATTTCAGCAAAGCCATTTTCAACCAATTCAATCCATTCTGTTTCTTCTCTTACAATTACACAATGTTTTTTATTAAAAAACGCTTCTTTTTGCAATCCACCACTATCAGAAATCACCATTTTACAGTTCTTCAATAACTCTAACATAGAAAAATATCCAACAGGATCAATACATTTAATAGTAGTTTCTATATGATATTTCTTTACTATTTTTTTAGTTCTTGGATGGATTGGTAATACCACTTCACAATCTGAATGAATTTCTTCTAAAGCTTTAAATATAGATTTCAATTTCTCAATATCATCTGTGTTTTCTTGTCGATGAATCGTTGCTAGCACAAAATTACCAACCTCTAAATTCAAATCTGAGATAATGGACGATCTTTCTGATGAAGTCTCACTATAATACGCAACGGCATCCTTCATAATATCACCATTCTTTTCAATCTGAATTGGCAGGTGATCAAAACCTTCTTTAGATAAATTCTGTATCGCAGCATCAGTAGGACAGCACAATAAATCAGAGATTCTATCGGTTATGATTCTGTTTACTTCTTCCGGCATTTTCATGTTAAAAGAACGCAGCCCTGCTTCTATATGCACTATTTTAATATGCAGTTTTTTTGCTGCTAATGAACCTGCAATTGTTGAGTTTGTATCTCCGTAAACAACTACAGCATCTGGTTTCTCTTTAATTAAAATTGCTTCAATTCTCTCCAACATTTGTCCTGTCATTGCCCCATGACCTAAGCTATTAATTTCTAAATTATATGCTGGAGTTGGAATTTCCATTTCGCCAAAGAAAACAGTGCTCATATTCGCATCAAAATGCTGCCCTGTATGCACAATTATTTCTTCAATCTCATTGTGTTCTTTTATGACTCTGCTCAAAACAGCTGCTTTCACAAATTGAGGACGAGCTCCTAAAACTGTAACTATTTTTTTCATTACTACTTTACGAAATGGTTTCTTTTAGTATTGTTGACAATTTATGTGTCAGATTTTTTCTATGGTATTTTTCTATATTTTTTGAGTCTACAGACAAACTCTTGTTCTTATACGCTTTGTACAAACTCAATAATTCAGATTTCATCTTTTCTACATCTTCAAAATCAACAATAGTTCCTGAATTTGTTTCACTAATAATCTCGGCTAAATCCCCATCAACTGGCCCGATAGCTAAGATAGGACGTTTTGCCTGTAAATATTCAAATATTTTCCCTGTAATAATTCCTTTTGCGCTTTTAACATTATTAACTGCCAACAACAATACTTGTGTCTTTTCTTGAAACTTTTTTACTTCTTGATGAGAAACATATCCTACATAATCTATATTCTTAAGAGCAAATTCTTTAATGCTCTTTTCTACTTCTGATGCTACTTTACCAACAATTTGAACTTGATAATCTGCAGTAAATTCTTCATTGTCTCTAGAAATTTCTGAGATCGCTTTCCAAAAAGAAATTGGATTTCTATCAGCATTCATTAATCCTACATGTGTGATTGTAAATTTTGAGTCTAATACTATATTCCCTTCACTTATCGCATCATCAAAACCATTTGTTACTACATGCACCGTTTTAGAATATCTATTAAACTTCTCTTTCATGGTGTTTCCAACAACTAAAACAGCATCCGATTTCTCCAAAACCTCTCGTTCTAATTTATGATGAACATGAATTGACTTCTTTGTTAATGGCAATTGCTCAAAATAGTCGATTTCTGTCCACGGATCTCTAAAGTCAGAAATCCATTTTATTCCTAGTCTCTTTTTTAATTCCAAACCAATTAAATGCAAACTATGTGGTGGTCCAGATGTTACTATCACATCAACTATGTTTTCTGACAGGTACTCATCCAAATAACTAACGGATGGTTTTACCCAATATTTACGAGCATCTGGAATGAAATAATTAGCTCTTATATATTGTAAAACTCCACCTAAAAAACTTGGATTTGGATTTAGGAATCCTGCTGACTGTTGTGCTTTTTTCTTTTTAAAAATAGACAAGAGATTATTTGGCTCCCAAATTGGCTGTTTTAAAATGATTGTACCATCTGGAATTTCAGCTTCTAAAGATGCATCTGTAATTGGGTATTTAGAATTCTCAACAGTATAGACAATTGGTTCAATTCCGAATTCTTGTAAATACTTTACAAACTTCAACCAACGTTGCACTCCAGAACCTCCGGCCGGCGGCCAATAATATGTTACAATAAGTACTTTCAAGTCTTTAAGTTATCGTATAAATGTACTAAGTTTTTTGATGTTTGTTCCCAACAAAACTCTGTTTCTACAAAATGCTTTCCGTTTTTACCAAGTTCTGCACTTAGCTTTTTATTAGTATAAAGAGTTAGCACTTTTTCGGTAAAGTCTTCAGTGTCTTTTTCTGTATGCACTAAACCAGATTGTACTCTTTCTACCATTTTTTTTTGTGCAATTGCATCACTGACTAATAGTGGCTTGGCAAAACTCATATATTGAAACACTTTATTTGCATACGCAACATCATGCTGTTTATTTCTGTGCAATGGAGAAATACAAATAGCGCTCGCTTTTATATATGATGGAAATAATTTTACATTTTGCCATCCTTCAAAATCAACAAACTTCTCTATTCCCAACTCTATCACTTCTTTTTTTAATAATGTATCTGTTGTATTAGAACCGACAATCACCAATTTTATATTTTTAATATGTTTTGAGATTTCTTTAATAGATCTGATAGCGGTCTGTAATCCTCTTCTTATATGTGTATCTCCAACATACAGAATTACATACTCTTCCTTGTATCTATTGATAATATTCTCATCGATTACAGCCTCACTATAAAACGACTTTCGAATTGTATTTGGAACTAAAACTATTTTCTGTAAATCGATATGAGTTCTTTCTACAACTTCATCAATAAATTCTTGTGAAACAGTAATCACCTTTGTTGATTTTTCTATAAAACTTTCTTCTTTTTGCTTCCATTTTTTTGGAGATATGATATACTTACCAGGGAATTTCTGTAGGTGTGGATACAACTTCATTACTTCTGGCATATTATCATGTAAATCCAAAATTGTAGGCAATTTAAACGTTCTATTTGCTTTAAAAACTGCTTCAGCAATTCTTATATCATGAATATGAATAGCTTCAATTTTATTTTTATGTAAAAAATGATGAATTTTCTTCTTCATTAATACCGTATAAAAAGGAACTGTATACGCTAGAGCAGATAATTTATATTCTAGCTTATTAGAAGTATATCTTATAACTTGAATTTTATTAATCAACTCTTTTGGGGGTTGATTAGAATAACTCAGACAAAACAAAAAAACTTCGTGCCCTGCTTTTATCAACTCAATAGCCTCGTTTTCCACTCTAGGATCTGGTGGAAAAACTTTATCTAAGATCATTCCTATTCTCATAATGCTATCAAACTATCTAATAAAAAATCAAATCTATGCAATACTTATTATTTAAGCACATGAATTTAAAACAAAAAACAAAAAAAGGAGGACAAATGCCCTCCTTTTTTCAATCCTTTTTCATTATTCCTTTTATTAGATAAAAGACTTTTTCATAGCAACAAATTCTAAAATTAGCAATTCAAAAAAGTTTTATATGTAAATGTATCACCTATTTACTGCCCAAGAAAGTTAAGTATGCTTCTTTTTATGAAAAGCATATTTAAAAACACCTAACTACCTGATTACCACATTGTTGTTGGTTAGTGAAAAATGCTAAAATAAAAACATGTACTTTGCACTAACTAAGCAAGAAAACAGATTTTCAGACATGAAGTTAAAGTTATTATTTTTTATTATTTCTTTTATTTTTTTAGGGGTATCTATTGAAGCTCAAAAGAAAAAAAACGACTCAATTATTCTAAAAGATATTGATTACTATAGAGCTACAAATTTACATATTGATAGCCTGCTTCTGATGTCAAAGAAAATGCAAAAATCTTTAGACCCCTGTATAAAACTAAAAGGGTATAGTGTAGAATCTAATATGTATTATAAAATTGGGGATTATAAAGAAGCTGAAGTCTTAGCTTTGCAGATTTTAGATTCTTTAAAAACACCCAAAACACCTTGTGAAAGAATAACAAAATTTAATCTTTTGGGAAGACTCTTTTGGGTAAAAAAGAATACCAACAGATATAATGAAGCTTTAAAATACTCAAGACTAAAGAGAAAATTATCTAAATATTTACCGAATGAAGGTGTCAAATATCATATTCGAGAATTATCAAATGCTTCAAATATTGCTTTGATAAAAGACATTCTTGGGTTTAATGATGAAGCAATAGAAATACTTCAATCTGCATTGGATAACTTTGACGAGTCAAAATTCACTCTCACCAGAAAAGAAAAATATACAATTACACTACAAAAAAGTAGCTCTTATAATATTTTAGGAGACGCTTACCTTAATAAAGGCACAAGCTCTATTACAGATCAAAATTTAGATTCTGCTTTTGTATATTATAAAAAAGCATATACTGAAGCGAAAAAATTTGACCCACCACATAAAAATTCAAAACCTTTCTACAATCTAAATAGAGTAAAAGTATTGATTAAACAGAACTGCTATCAAAAAGCACTCGATCTATTGAATACTTTTACTTTAAAAGAAAAAAACTTTACAATAAAAGATTATACATTCTATAAATCAATTGTTCATCATAATTTACACAATACTGACTCTACTTTATACTTTAGTGATTTATATATCAATGATCATAAAATTACTCCAAGCACTAAAAAAAATAGAATTTTCATCTATGATATACTTTCGAAAGAATATCATAACATACATAAAGCTGACAGCTCCTATAAATACTCTGAGCTAGTTTTAAAAGGAATTAATGAGCTTGATAGCAGTATTTTAAAAACGGGTAAATCTCATTATCTATATGATTTTGAAAAAATTAAAGAAGAAAACAACTCTTCAATCAATAAAGCCAATGACAAACAGGTTAAACTTTACCTTTTATTTAGCACGATAGTTCTTACTTTAGGATTCTTTATCTATTCTCTAAGAAAAAGAAGAAAAAAACTAGAAACTAAATTTGTTAATATTGATGCTAAAGAAAGCTCAATTAAGACTAAAAAGCAAGATTATAATATCGATGAGAAGCTTGAAAAAAGAATACTAAAAGAATTGAGTGAATTAGAAAAATCCACATTGTTTTTGGATGCTAATTTTAGCATTATTGATTTAGCTAAGAAAATGGAAACCAACACTTCTTATTTGTCTTTTATAATCAATAAAAATAAAAACACAACTTTTAAGCACTATTTACTTGAGCTAAGAATTAACTACTTAACACATAAATTAGCTACAGAAAAAAAATACAGAAAATATACGATTCAATCTTTAGGTGAAGAAATCGGTTATACAAATGCTTCAGCTTTTACAAGAGCTTTTAAAAAACAAATGAAGTGTACTCCTTCAATATATATCAAAAGCTTAAAAAAGAACTGATCTTACTTTTTCCTTTTCTTTTCATAAAAAAACCAACCTAACGGAATTATCAATAAAAAGAAATAAGATGTTAACGTAATTTTGTTTCCGTTCTTTATAACTGTTGGCTCAAACTTAAACTCAATAGTATGTTTACCTGAAGGAACTAACATCCCTCTAAGCACATAATTAACTCTATAGTGTGGCGTTAATTTTCCATCTACATATGCATTCCATCCTTCTTTGTAATAGATTTCTGAAAACACAGCAAATTCTTGTCTTGATGTATTTGATTGGTACTTTAATCGAGTAACATCGTTTTCTATTAGAACAATAGTTGCTAATGAGTCTCTTTTTGTATTAAAATTCAGTTTCAAGTCATATTTGCTAATATCAACAACTGCTACCTCTTTTGTTTGCAAACTATCTAACGTTTTCATTTCTTCATCTGCAGAAGTTACTGGTTTTATTCTGGTAACAAACCAAGCATTTCCATTGGCATAGGGATTTACTTGCATACCGGTTTTTCCCTGCTGATTTGGAATTATAAAATATTTGGTATTCAACATATTCAATATTTCCATATTGTTTTTTGCTATCTGATAATCAAACAATTCTTGGTAACGTCCCATTTTAGCAGCATGATAACCTCCAATAGAATTGTGGAAATAAGAAGTTCTTCCGTCTTGTAATGGATTTGGCAAGTTTGCCACTCTATAATGACTTTTATCTTTTAAAATCTCTGTATCAATTGCATTTTTCTGAAAAGGTTTTTCAATGTTCATTGCTCTTTCAAAAGACTCATCATTCACATAATTTAAATCAACAGAAACCAAATCGAACAAAATGATTACTGCAAATGCAAGTATTGCTTTCGTTTCGTTTAATTTATTTTTTATAAAGAACCATAAAATTCCAAATGATATAGAGACCAATATCAATGCCCTTAAACTATCATTAAATAACATTGATTTTCTATCTGAAATCAATGCATCTGTTAATCCTTCAATATTATAATTACTTAATGTTCCATCTCTAAAACCTTCAAAAGCAAATAAACTAGATCCAAAAAGCATAAAGAAAATTGATATACCACCAAGAATATAAAAAGATTTCTTCAACGCTAGTTTTTTGTCTTCATCAGAAATTTCTTTAGAAAAGAACTCTTTTAATGCTAAAATCCCCAACAAAGGAATACATAACTCTGCAATTACTTGGATTGATGAAACCGCTCTAAACTTATTATATAACGGAACATAATCTATAAATAAATTAGTTACAAAATCTAAATTCTTTCCCCAACTCAAAATTATTGAAAAGACAACTGCTGCGACTAACCACTTTTTTAAATATCCTTTTACAAGAAAAAGACCTAAAAAGAATAGAAATATAATTACAGCTCCAATATATGCTGGTGCCTCTATTATTGTTTGATCTCCCCAATAGGTTAAGGCTTGTTTTGAAGACTCGTTCGCAGCTTTAGTACCATACTTAGCTTTAACAGCTTTATAAAATTCAGAATCTTTATCTAAACTTTCAATTGTTCCTCCACCCATAAATCGTGGAATAAACAAATTCATAGTTTCTGTAATTCCGTAACTATATTCTGTAATATATTCTTTTGATAAACCTTGGGTTACTTTTTTAGGAGAGCCATCGGCTTCAATTGTCAATTCAGTTTTTCCTCTTGTACTATGACCAGCATATTCTTTCATTGCCATTAGTCGAGAAGAATTAACTCCTAGTCCTAAAACTGAAGCAAAAATGATAATTGCTATTTGTTTAAAAAATACAGGTGTTGTATTACTTTTTATGGCCTCAATTAATTTTACTATTCCTAAAATTAAAATTACAAATCCTAAATAGTAGGACATTTGTGGGTGATTTGTATGAATCTCTAATGCCATTGCTAGAGCAGTAACTGTAAAACCCAATAAATACCTTTTCTGAAAAACCCATAAAACACCTGCTAACACCATCGGCATATATGCTATTGCATGTGCTTTTGCATTATGACCAGCTCCAAAAATGATAATTAAATAAGTAGAGAACCCAAATGCTAAGGCTCCTAAAATTGCTAATTTCCATTCAGCATTCAAAGCAATCAGTAATAAAAAGAAACTTAATAGGTATAGAAACACATAATCTGCTGGGCGAGGCAAAAACCGTAATAAATTATCTAACTTTTTGATATAATCATTCGGATAATAAGCACTTAATTGATAGGCAGGCATTCCACTAAATGCAGCTCCTGTCCAATAAGGTTCTTCTCCTTTTTCAGCTCGATAATCATTAATTTCTTTAGACATCCCTATAAATTGAGTAATGTCACTCTGTTTCATTTTTTGCCCTTTTAAAATCGGATTAAAATAAATTACAGAAACTATAACAAAGAGTATTACAGCAAATACGTATGGGATTGTGTTCTTTAACTTCATATTAGTCTACTTCTTCATAATCAACATATTCACCAACAGAATTATTGCCTTGACTTGATTTACTTGGTTTTTTATCAATAACCGTTTTACCAACCTCTACAGTTGGGTCTTGTTGATTTTGGTGCTGTTGTCTTGCCCTGTCTTGGACTTTATTTATAAACCTCTTTAAAAAGAAAGGAAGTACATATCTCGAAATCATTTTAAATCCATAATAGAAAATTAAAATAATTAATATCGTTCTTAATAATTGCATTTAGAATAAATTATACTTTTATATATTTCAAAAAATTACTTCAAAAGTAACAATTTGATTGCAACTTTAACGTTAAGATTATACAAAAAACTTTTTTAAAAGTTTAAAAAAGCATTTTCTTAAATATGACGTGTGATATTTTTGCTGTATGTTTGTATTTAACACCAAAAATTACGTGGCTTGTTGCTGAATTACCCCAAAAATGAATATGAATAAAAAGATTCTTTTTTTCTTTTTTTTATGCAGCAGTTATCTGTTAAATGCTCAATACACTACAGTTATTAACTCTAATCGACCAGGCTTCTCTGAAAGCCCTTATAGTGTTGGCTTAGGAATTTATCAGCTAGAAACTGGGGTGTTTTACAATTCTTCAAAAATTGTAAGAACTTTTACACTACCTAGATCATTTGGAAATAGTATTGTTTTTAGGACTAGTTATTTTAATGAGAAATTAGAATTCAACACCAACATCTCGTTTCAAAATGATAAAGTAGCTTTTAAAAATGTTTTTCAATCAAGTTATTTTAAAACTGGATTTAGTAAGTTCTCTATTGGTGCAAAATATTTAGTTTTTCAGCAGGAATATGAAGACAAGTCAAAAGAAATACGAAGTTGGAAACGTAAGTTTGCATTTGATTGGAAACGAGCAATTCCTTCGGTAGCTATTTATGCTGGAATTAATACAGGCTTGGTAAACGATATTCATAATAAAGGAGGTTTTAGCCCAAAAGCTGGTGTCTTATTGCAAAACAATCTCTCAAAGAAATTCAATGTAGTTACCAACCTTTTTTATGATAATATTGGAACTGATTTTTCTGAAATGTCATATATAATTACTGGAACCTACGCCATTACTAATGATTGGTCTACATTCTTTGAACATCAAGGTCGCTACAACAAGTATCAAATTAACAATAATTTCGGTACTGGTATTGCCTATTTATTTAGCAGACATTTTCAGGTTGATGCTTCTACAAGATTAAATTTTAATGGAAAAACTACAGAATCATATATGGCTCTAGGTTTTTCTTTTCGCTTAGACAGACATGTCCCAACTTTTATAAAGGTTGATGAAAACGGAAATGAAATTGAACCTTTAGAACCGGTTAATACTAAAAAGAAAAAATTCGTTGGAAGGTTTATTCAGAAAATAACGAACTTCTTTAATTTCAAAAAGAAAAAAGAAGAAAAAGAAAAAGACAAAAAATTCGAACGCAAAAGACCTACAAGAAAAAGAGTAGAATCAACAACCCAAAAAGCAATAAAGAAGAACAGTAAAAAGAAAAAAGGTGGTTTCTTTAGCTTCTTGAAAAAGAAAAAAAAGAAGAAAAAAAACGACTCCAAGAAAAAGGATGACACTAAAAATGAAAATTAATATCTAGTCTTTTGTATATTTAACCTATGATTACCATTAAAGAAATTTTCTCAAAAAAGGAATTGAAACAATTTGTTACTTTTCCTTTTTCATTATATAAAAATCATAAATATTGGGTTCCGCCAATTATTAATGATGAAATTGAATCTTTTAATAAAAAGACAAATCCTGTATTTGAACATGCAGACGCTCGTTATTTTTTAGCTTACAAAGGAAAAACAATTGTAGGTAGAGTTTGCGCAATTATCAATTGGCAGGAAGTCAATAATCAGAGCATTAAAAAAATGCGTTTTGGTTGGTTTGATGTGATTGATGATATTGAAGTAAGCAGAATTTTGATAGAAAAAGTAAAAGAAATTGGCTATCAAAACAAGCTTGATTTTATTGAAGGTCCAGTTGGTTTTTCGAACCTTGATAAAGTTGGTTTAATTACTGAAGGATTTGACTATATAGGAACCATGGTTACTTGGTACAATTATCCATATTATGTTGACCACTTAAAAAAATTAGGCTTTCTAAAAGAAAAAGGTTTCTTAGAAAGCAAATTTAAGATGGATTATAGTGGGGCTAAGAAATACGAAAAATTTAGTAGAATTATTAAAGAAAGATACCAATTAAAATCTCAAAGCTATACAAGTACAAAGCAGATTTTACCTCATACAGATGAAATGTTTGATGTCTTTGAAAAATCATATTCAAAACTATCTTCATTTGTACCAATTTCTCAACGTCAAAAAGATTTTTTCAAGAAGAAATACATGAGTTTTATCAATCCAGAATTCATTCAATTTGTATTTAATAAGGACGATAAAATGGTTGGTTTTGCTATTATGATGCCTTCTTTTTCTGAAGCTTTACAAAAAGCAAACGGGAAACTGTTTCCGTTTGGAATGTTTCATTTATTGAAGGCTAAAAAGCATTCAAAAAAAGTTACCTCGTATTTAATTGGAGTAGATCCAGAATATCAAAGCAAGGGTGTAACTGCTGTTATATTTCATCAATATTTCCAATCATTTGAGAAAAAAGGAATTGATTTTGTAACTAGAACTCCTGAGCTAGAAGAAAATGTAGAAATAAGTCAATTATGGAAAGTTTTTGACCCGACAACTTATAGAAAACGTAGCACTTTTAGATTAGATATTTAATGCAACTATTTTATAATCCAGACATATCAAGTACAGATGATCAGTTTACTTTTGACAAAACTGAGAGTCGACATATTGTAAAAGTGTTACGTAAGAAAGAAAGCGACATTCTTTACATTACCAATGGTAAAAACGAGTTGTTTTCTGTGAAAATAATACTTGCCAATGACAAAAGGTGTTTGGTAGAAATTATAAAGTCAGAAACCAAACCCAAACCTTGGAATTACTATTTACATATTGCCATTGCACCAACTAAAAACAACGATCGATTAGAATGGTTTTTAGAAAAGGCTACTGAAATTGGTATTGATGAGATTACGCCTATTATTTGCTCTAATTCAGAACGAACCGTATTAAAAACTGAGCGCCTGCAAAAGATTGTACAGTCTGCAATGAAACAATCATTAAAATTTAAGCTCCCAAAACTAAATGAAGCTGTAAAATTCAATGACTTTATTACTAGTGATTTTGAAGGAGATTTGTTTATTGCACATTGTGAAGAACAAAACAAAAAATCACTTGCAAAAGAGGTAAACTCAAAACAAAACACCACTATTTTAATTGGTCCTGAAGGAGATTTTACTCCAGCTGAAATAGAGAAAGCATTGACAGAAAACTTTACTCCAGTTGCATTAGGAGAAAGCAGGTTACGTACTGAAACTGCAGCTGTTGTTGCTGTACAAACTGTTGCTTTGATTAACGAACTCAGTTAATAAATTAATCGTTATATTGCTACTTAATTAAATTTAACCGAACTACTTCATAAATAAATGAAGTTCGTAAAAAACAAAAGTCGTTATGAAAAGAGTAGCATTACTATTGTCTATTATTGTTCTATTCCAAAGCTGCTATAGCTACAAAACAGTTGATTACAATAATTCTGTAGTCAAAACCACAAAAAAAATAAAGATAACGACAAAAGATAACCAGAATATAAAGGGCAAAGTTATTCAAAATAACAACACAGAAATAGTTGTGAATTCTAGTAAGAAAAGACCGTCAGTTACAATTCCGAAATCTTCAATTAAAAAAATTCAAGTACGAAAATTTTCATTCTTAAAAACTGGTGGAACAGGATTAATTGGTTTGTCAGCCGCACTTTTTGCATTTGCAGTTCGCTTTAATTCAAAGTAGTTTTATAAGCACAACAATAACAGTTTAAATATATTCATATTTCACTATCTTGCTTTCAATTCAAGCCCCATTTATGAAGCAATTTTTGTATCTCTTTTTCTTTGGAATCATTTCTACAATGAACGCCCAAGAAATTGCTGTTTTAAAATACAATGGCGGTGGCGATTGGTATTCGAACCCAACTGCATTACCAAATCTTATTGAATATACAAATGCGAATATTTTCACCAAGATTCGTAAAAACCCTACAACTGTTGCTGTTGGAGATTCAGATCTTTTTAATTACCCAATAGTGTTTTTAACTGGTCATGGAAATGTATATTTCTCTGAAGATGAAGCTAAAAATTTACGTAACTACTTAATTTCTGGTGGATTTTTACATATCTCTGACAACTACGGTTTAGACACCTTTATTAGAAGAGAAATAAAAAAGGTCTTTCCTAATTTAATATTTCAAGAAATCCCAAAAAATCATCCAATATTCAATCAGACTTTTACCTTTAAAAATGGATTGCCAAAAATTCATGAACACGATAAAAAACGGTCACAAGGTTTTGGACTGTTTTACGAAGGTAGATTGATTTGCTTTTACGATTATGAATCTGATTTAAGTGATGGTTGGGAAGATGCCATTGTACATAACAATCCTAAAGAAGTGCGAGAAAAAGCACTAAAAATGGGTGCTAATATTATAGAATATGCTTTTAAACACTGATCAGATTACCAATATTGACGACATTAAGATAAACTTTGACACTAGTGAATTATGGATCTTAAACATCGCTATTGGAATTATTATGTTTGGCGTTGCCTTAGGCATTAGTATTGATGATTTTAAACGTTTGTTTAAGAACCCAAAGATCGTTTTTGTTGGCGTTTTATCACAATTTTTTTTATTGCCAGCAGCAACTTTTTTAGCAATATTAATTATTAAACCTCATCCTAGTTTTGCGTTGGGAATGATGATGATTGCTGCTTGTCCTGGTGGAAACGTTTCTAATTTTTTTAGTAAAATGGCTGGTGGGAATGCAGCATTATCTGTAAGCTTAACAGCCTTTGCCACATTGATCTGTATTTTTATGACTCCTTTTAACCTACATTTCTGGGGCAGTTTATACGAACCTACAAATGCAATTTTACAAACCGTACAATTAAATCCTTATGATTTATTTAAGTTGGTATTATTGATCTTGGGAATTCCATTGATTTGCGGAATGCTCATCAAGCATTATCATAATAAAATGGCTAAAAAAATAGAAAAAGTATTAAAACCTCTTTCTATGTTGGTTTTTGTTGCCTTAATTTTAATTGCTTTTTCTCAAAATCTAGACATATTCACAAACCACATTCACCTTGTAATATTCTTGGTAATCTTCCATAACATCTTTGCATTTATCATTGGTTTTTATACTGCAAAAGCTTTTGGATTAAACAAAAAAGATACTAAGACTATTTCTATGGAAACCGGAATTCAGAATGGTGGCCTAGGCTTGCTGTTAATCTTCGGCTTCTTTGAAGGGTTAGGAGGCATGGCTTTACTCGCTGCTTTTTGGGGAATTTGGGATGTGTTTTCTGGAATGGCATTGGCAGCCTATTGGGGAAGAAAGAAAAAAGTGATAAGTGATAAGTAGGTTTCAATTAAAAGGAAAAACGTTATTTTTGCAGACATTCCTAAACTAAAAAATTTCTCAATAATTATAATTTTTAACCCTTGAAAAAACTGTGGTACAACTTTTTTAAAATTTACGTTCAGACAGGTTTATTTTTTTACACTAAAAAGATAAAAATTGTAGGTAAAAAAAACATCCCAAAAAAAGGAGCTGTTCTTTTTGCTGTGAATCACCCAAACGGATTGATAGATTCGTTACTAGTTACCACAAATTCGCCAAGAGTTACTCATTATTTAGTAAGAGCAGCAATCTTTAAAAAACCAATCGTTAAGAAGTTTTTAGCGACTTTAAATTTAATGCCTATTTATAGAATTAGAGATGGTGTTAAAGAACTTTCTAAAAACACCGAAGTATTTAATGATTGTTATGATATCTTAAACAAGCAACGTGCATTGATGATTTTCCCAGAAGGAAGTCATGATAAAAGAAGAACCATTAGAACTATTAGCAAAGGGTTTACAAGAATACTTTTTGGCGCTTTAGAGAAATACCCTGATTTAAAAATTACAGTTATTCCTGTTGGTGTAACCTATCAAAAAGCAGGTCAATATCCTTGTAAAGTTGCTATTCATTACGGAAAACCAATTCTTGCAAATGACTTCTATAACCCTGATGAAATAAACCCATCAATTAAAAAGATAAAAAATGCTGTTTCTAGCCAATTAAAAGAATTGTCTGTACATATTCCTTTCGATGAAAACTATGAAACTACTTTACAAAGGCTTAACGATCATAAGGTCGATTTCACCAATATAGAAGAAGTGAATAAAATGGTGCAATCTGGAAATATATACGCTCTTAAATCTGGATTTAATTATGGACTGCTCTTTAAGATACCGTTTATATTAAATAGCTTAATTCCTTGGATACTCTGGAAAGTTCTTTCAAAAAAAATTGACGAGATTGAGTTTGTAGATACGTTTAGATTTGGAATTGGAATTACTCTTCTTCCTATGTACTACTTAATTCAAACGTTGGTTGTATATGAAGTTTACGATTCAATAATTGCTGGAATCTATGTTGCAATATCCCTATTGGTAGCTCTCTCATATAGCAAACTATCTACTACTCCAACAGAATAGCATCTTGAATAATTTGCTGAATTTTTGTTCTGATGTTTTCTTTAATCAACCCCGTATTTTCCATTGTTGGGTATACTCTATTTGATAAGAAAACATATACAATTCCACTTTCTGGGTCTGCCCAAGTATAGGTTCCTGTAAAACCACTATGCCCAAAACTTTTATCAGAAACACAACCACAAGTTGCTTCAACATCTGGATTTAATTGCGGTTTATCAAAACCTAATCCTCTACGAATCTTTTTATCTGCATAATACCTTTTATTAAATTTACCTACTGTGCTACTTTTCAGGTACCGTTTACCGCCATAAAAGCCTTTTTGCAAATACATTTGCATAATCTTAGCAACATCATTAGAATTTGCAAATAATCCTGCATGTCCTCCAACACCACCTAGCATTGCCGCCCCCATATCATGCACATAACCATGTATACGTTGGTTTCTAAAATATTCATCATTTTCTGTCGGAACAATTTCTTTTTTCGAATATTTTTCTAAGGGTAAAAAACTAGTTCTATTAGCACCTAAAGAAGTGTAAAAATATTTTTGAGTTAATACATTCAGTGGTTGCTTGTACTTCTTTTCAAGCGTCTTTTTTAAGATATAATAACCCAAATCGCTATACTTATACCCTTCTTTTTCTCTTTGATCTGCATCTTTAATATATTGAAAAATAGAATCTTTATACGAAGTTTGCAAGTATAACTTATTTGCTATTTTTATACTGTAAGATTTACTTTTTTTCGATTGATAAAACTGTGGTAAATTCTCTCCCGTAATACTGTCTTGCGTATTTTTATAAAACGGAATCCAAGCTTTCAATCTTCCATTATGAGATAATATTTCTTTTAAAGTAACCGTATCTTTATTGGTGTTTCTTAATTCTGGAAGTAGATGCTTTAATTTTGTTGCAATTCTAAATTTACCTTCTCCTTCAGCTTTCATCACCATTGGCAAGGTTGCTAAAATTTTTGTCATAGAGGCAACATCATACAAATCAGAATTTCTTACTTTTTTTAAGGTATCATGTGTATGAAACCCAAAACTTTTCTGATAAATTACTCTACCAGAACGAGCGACCAAGATTTGCATTCCCGGTGCCATTTTTTTTGTCATCACCTCTTCTGCAATTATATCTATTTCTGCTAGTTTAACCGAAGACATCTTTACTTCTTCTGGAATGCCATATTGTAATCTGCTTAAAGACATCGAATATAAACCAAACCCTTCTTTGAATTGTTTATTGATACTCACAGGCAACTTTCCTTTTGCTTTAATCGCACCAAACAATACTTGAGCAGAGATTTCTTGTGCTACTTTACTGTTTTGAAATGAAACAACCAATCCTTCAATATTTTTAAATGATTTGAAATCTAATAAACTATATGGGCTTGAAAAAACATCTAAAATTACTTTTTTCGCTTTAGCTATTTTCTGAATTGTAGCAATGTCTTCCTTTTTAAATTTAAATCCTTTCCAAGGATGTGCATTGGATGTATGATACCCAATTATCACTAAATTATATGATTTTAGTTTTGATAATAATGTAGAAGAACTAGCTCCAGAAATCACATCTATTTTGGCATAATTGTTAAGCATTGTAACAAAGGGTGTACTATCATCATCACCAAATTTTACATAGGCGATTTTTTGTTTATCTAAATGTTGAATAGGCACAATATCTTTTACATTTTTTAAAACTGTAATCGATTTCTTAACCAACTCTCTATGCAACAACACATCTATTTTCGAATTTAAATTTTCGTGCAAGTTTTCTAAGGAAACGGGCTTGTAGTTATGCAATCCAGCCCAATATTTTGCCATTAGTATTTTACGAACTGAATGGTTTAACCTCTTAACAGATAGCTTTTTTTCTTTAATTGCTTTTTTAAATAATTTTACTGTTGCTGGTACATCTTGCGGAATTAACAACAAGTCATTTCCTGCTAATATTGCAGCCAAATCAATTTCTGAAGATGTAGAGTAATCTGCTGCGCCTTTCATATTCAATCCATCCGTAATAATTAAGCCTTTAAAACCCATTTTATCAATCAATAAATCGGTTACAATTCTTTTTGATAATGACGATGGTAATTTTTTATTTGGCTCTAATTTCGGAATGCTCATATGCGCTGTCATTACACTCGCTAAATTCTCTTTAAAAAGTTTTTTATACGGATACAATTCTAATGTATCCAATCTTTTCATATCAAAATCAACAACAGGTAAAGTATGATGAGAATCTGAAGCAGTATCTCCATGACCAGGGAAATGTTTTGCATTTGCCAACACTCCAACACCTTGCATTCCTTTTGTAAATGCTATTGCTTTATCTGTAACATTGTCTTTATTTTCTCCAAAAGAACGATTTCCAATAATTGGATTTTTAGGGTTGATATTGATATCTACTACAGGTGCAAAATTGATATGGATTCCTAATCGTTTACAATGCTCTCCAACTCGAGCACCAAAATCTTCAATTAATTGATTATCTCTTACCGCACCCAAAGTCATATTCCATGGATAACGAAATGTCTTTTTTAAACGCATGTCTAAACCCCATTCGCCGTCAAAACCAACCATCAAAGGAACTTTAGAAAGGGCTTGGTATTTGTTATTTAAAACGGCTTGTTTTTCTGGAGTTCCTTGCATAAAAATTAAATTACCTACATGATGTTTTTGTATCATATCTGTAATCACTTTTTCATGCTTTTCATCCAAATTAGAATAGGCTTGCACCATAAAAAGCTGTCCAATTTTTTCTTCGACTGTCATCTTTTTAAGGATACTATTTACCCATTTCTTTTGTGCTTCCGCATCAACAGTTGCCAACGGATCTTTAGATTGTCCTTTAATAACACCAACACATAAAACTGCAATAACAATAAAAATTCTTCTCATACTACGATACTAAAAAACGATTATGCCAACTTTGGCTTGCAGGCACTTCCCACTCTGATTCTATTGCTGCTTTTGTTTGCACCATATTATTAAAAACGATGGTTTCTTTGGTGATTTTTTGCTCTTTTGCAAATTTTTGAAAATCTGAAAGCTTTACAATATTGATATTGTCTCCATCTTTAAAAGAGACATTCATTTTATTCATCAAATCAATTTTTAATTCGCTTTCTAATTGCTGCACAAAACGAACTGATGCATCTATAGAGCACCCTGAAACGTTATTAAAACTTTCATCAACAGCAATAACCAAGAACTGATTGTATTTCATGGTAAACGATCCTTTTAAATTATCGCCATGACGTGTCCATTGTTCAATAAAATCAATTGCTTTATCAGAAATAATTGCTATTTCTTGCGCTGTAAAAACCCTCTCGGCTTGGTAGATCCAAACTCTAGAGTTATCGGGTAAATTTTTATATTCTGTAAACATAATTTCTGATGTTTAATTGTGTATTAATTTAATTCGTTAAAGTTAAAGAAATTGCCGGAGCAAATTTCTTAAAGCTACTAATTTGATTTAAAGCTGACATGCTCCATAATCCTTTTATATAATAATAGGTTCTGTCTTTTGGCTTTTTATAATTATATTTTGTAAAACCAATAACCGGTGCATAAAACACTTCGTTTTCAGATGCTGATTGTTTCTTGCCATATTCGTTGAACGGAATAAACAATTTTTCGAATGCAATAAACAAACCATTCGTTGGCATTTCTATATCATAATTAGATAAATCTACTTCAACTTTTAATTGACCCTCTGTAATTATTACTGGCACATTTACATTTAAAATATCATCTTTAGGTAAACCTGTTTTATCATCTCTATTAAAAACACGAACTCTAAATTTTGATTTTTTATTGTGTCGTTTCGAAAAATAAATGGTAGCCTTAGAAACATAGGATCTATACTTGTTTTTTTTATCCTTTGGAAAATATTTCGCCATCATTCGCATTCCAACACTATGTATTCCATGAACTTTCTTTTTTACCTTGTCTTGTAAAAAAGTTCTATTTACTCTTTTAGTTAATACAACTTCTTCTAAAATATTTAGTTTTGGTTGCAGTAATAAGGTTGAGTTACTTAAATCGATTGCTTCTACAATGGTGTCTTTATAATTTAAACAAGAGATATGTACTTTAGTATAGGTATATTTCTGTTGAACATACATGGCAAAAGTTCCTTCTGTTGTTGTTGAGATACCTTTATTGCTATTTAAAAAACTAATGTTTGCATATACAACTGGTTTTTTTGTTTTTGCGTCCAACAGCGTTCCTTTAAATAGCACTTGCTGACTAAAAGCTTGTATCGTTACAAACAGAAAAAGGAATATACTTTTTTTCATTTTTTAATTAGTTCCAAACCACAACTCACTGACTAAAAGGCGTTCAATCTACTAAGCAGTTATCTTAGATTAAATTTTTGCTGTAATGCATCTAACTTCTCTTTATCTGTCATTTTATTTTTAGGAGCAGACATACGTTCTTTAATTTCTCGCAATACCTTTTTGGTAAATAGCGGAAAATCTGCATTTTGCATCCAGTTATTATATCCTGGGTTTTCTTTAAACACCTCTTCTACCGTTCTGTTTTTATATTTTCCAAAAGAAAAAACTTCTTGATCATCATCATTCATTAAAATAAAACCAGCAAAATCTGCTCTTTTTCCATGTGTTGAAAATTCGCTTAATACATCAACTGTATTCCCAATATCGTCGTACTTCTCTATTTGCGCTAATAAAATTTCGTAAGTTGCATTGGTATCTGCTTCTGCACCATGTGCTCCTTCTAATTCTTTTCCGCAGTAAAATTGATATCCAGCACTTAATGTTCTCTGTTCTTTTTTATGAAAAATCACCTGAACATCAATTGCTTTTCTATCATTCATATCAAAATCTATTCCAGCACGCATTAATTCTTCTGCTAACAACGGAATATCAAAACGATTGGAGTTGAATCCGGCTAAATCACAACCAGCAATCAACTCACTTACTTGTGATGCTAACTCATTAAATGTTGGTTCTGTAACTACTTGCTCATTTGTAATTCCATGAATATCTGACGAGTCTTTTGGAATCTCCATTTCTGGATTTACCAACCAGGTTTTACTTTCTTTATTTCCGTTTGGAAACACTTTTAAAATTGAGATCTCTACAATTCTATCTGTTCCAATATTTACACCTGTTGTTTCTAAATCGAAAAATACAATAGGCTTTTCTAAATTTAATTTCATCTTTTCTAACTTTCTTTCCTTAAAATCTATCTTAGGTTAAAGGTAGATAAATCTGATTAATTTTCTATCAATTTTAACTGTAGACTTATCATTTATTTTGATGACTTTTTAACTTTAATGGTTCAGTTTATGTACACCTTTATCATCTTAAAATAAAAAAAATGAATACAACAGTAATTATACAAGCAAGCGCAAGAAGTAACGGAGATACAAACACAATTGTAAACGAATTAAACAAGCACAACAACTTTGATGTTATCGATTTAAAAACCAAAAACATTGGTCATTTTGAATATGATTTTGCAAATGCTAATGACGACTTTTTACCATTGATGGAAGAAATTATAGCTAAATACGACACGATTGTTTTTGCAACACCCGTGTATTGGTACAATATGAGCGGAATTTTAAAAGCTTTTTTTGATCGCCTTTCAGATTTGTTACACTACAAAAAAGAACTAGGAAGACAATTGCGTGGAAAAAGTATGGCCATGATAAGCAATAACAATTACGACGACTTAAAAGATGGTTTTTCTATGCCATTTAGAGAATCTGCTAATTATTTAGGAATGACTTATTTAGGAGATATACATACTTGGGTAGAAAACGATGAAATTCCGGATCTCGCAAAAGCAAGAATTGATAGGATTAGAGAATTGATTTAGTTTCTTATTATTCTCTATTTCAACTTTGTTTTTATAACTTTGAATTTAAGTTCAAGAACTTAATCAACTATAAAAACTACCTAATGAAAAAAGTATTCTTATTAATTTTCACTCTTTTTCTAATATCAAATTCCTATTCGCAATCTTATATTGAGGTAATAAGAGCATCTAGTTATTACTCAAATGCAGTAATTAACTATACAGAAGGAAATTATAAAAGTGCGTTGACTAATTTAGACCTAGCAGAAAAAAATTTAAAAGGAAAAACAAATAGAGATTTAGAATATTTAAAAATAATGTCTAATTATCAATTAAATAAATATAAACAAGCTTATGATTTAGCCAAGGTCTATTTTGAAAAAGGGTTTATTGAAAGAAGAAAATCATTTAGAAATGTGATATCGTATGACAAGAAGAACTTTATTGACTATGACGAAGAACTAACCGCTATTTTTGTGAATTTAGAGGAAAAATCGAAATTAAGAGAGCCTACTAATATCGATGCTCTTATTGAAAATATAGCAGCAAAAATCGCATCTAAAAAAGTAACATTTAAAAGCTACATCAATACTGCATTGTTATCAAATGTAACTGAGAAAATAGATTATTGTTTACGAGAGACCTCTAAAGGTGTTTTAAAAAGAGTGTATGAAAATAATTATCTAAACTTAAAAATGTCATCAACCAGTAAAAAATATTCGTATGATTATTCTGGTGCAATTAGCGGAAAAGCAATTAATACTTCAAATTACAAAATAAACGTTACGTTTACACCAACAAAGACCGAATTAAATACAAATTCTTACAATTATGGCTACAAACAAAATGATGTCAAGTATTTAAAGGGAAAAATAACGTTTAAAGAAACAGCTTATAAATGCTATTCATTAACCGCTCCAGAACATGAAAAATCCTTTTTCTCCAACTATCTAATTAAAAAGTTTCAAAACAAGAATTTTACTAAGAGAGGATATAAAACGAAAGTATATAAAATCACTTTTACAGAAAAAGAAAAAACACTTTTAAAACAAGATAATAACTTCACAAAACTAAATGTAGTGTTAAGAGCAAAAGGTCTTTTATAAAAATCGAATTGATACTTTTAGAAACCTACCATCAGCTTAAAAGTATTTTGATACCTTAGCCAGTAATGGTAAAAAATATTCTTGTAATTGGCGGGTTTGGATTTATAGGACATCATATTGTTCATGAATTACAAGAACAACAATTCTCTGTTACGATTGGAAGCAGATCTAAAACCACTTCTAACAACGCTACAACTCCAGTTGTGAAAATTGATTTACAACAAATGTCAGACAAAGAAATTGAACATATCATTTCTAGTTTTGACTTTATTATTTTTGCTGGCGGAGCCGATGACAGGAAGCTCACAAAAGAACTCGCTATTACTTTCTTTTATAACGAAAATGTAATTCCCTGTGTTCGATTGGCTGCAATTTCGAAGAATTTAAAAGTCAAGAAAATCATTATTTTAGGATCATACTTTACACATTTTCATCGACTGCATCCAGAATGGAAAATGGAAGAATATCACCCTTATGTACAAAGCAGAGTGTTACAACATGAAGAATCAGTAGCTGCTTCTGAAGGCAAAACAGACATCATCATCTTAGAAATACCCTATGTTTTTGGTTCTGTTCCTGAAAAAACTCCGTTGTGGAAACCATTAATTAAGTACATTAAAAAAATGCCTATTGTATTCTACACAAAAGGTGGAACGAACATCGTTTCTGTAACACAAGTTGCTAGCGCAACAGTTGGCGCGATCAACAATTTGAATAGTCATCAACAACTAATTATTGGAAATCAAAATGTGACTTGGAAAGAACTAATTGGAATGATTTCTACAGCACTTGGCAAAAAAAGAATTGTGATCTCCATTCCAACTAGTATTGTAAAAGTGGTTGCTTATTTAACCAATATCTATTTTAAAATCTTAAAAAAACAATCTGGTTTAGATGTGTATCATTTTATCAAAACTCAAACTTCTTTCACCTATTTAGATATTGAAGAGTCAATGCAGCTATTGAATTATAAAAAAGTAGAGATGCAAGCATCTATTACCGAAACCGTGAAGGCTTGTGATTTTCAGAAATTGAAACAAAATTCAATATCACTAAATTAGTTTTATAACTCAAAGACTATTAATTTATTATTCTATCTTTAGAAAATCAACTAAACAAAACTTATGATTACAAAAATTATCGTCCTAGCAATTTACGTCGGAATTCTATTTTTAATTGGAATTTTAGCTTCTCGCAGAGTAAAAAGTATGAGTGATTTTTATCTAGGAGGAAAAAAAATGGGCTTCTGGGCTGTTGCTTTTTCTGCTAGAGCAACTGGAGAATCTGGTTGGTTATTAATCGGACTAACAGGAATGGGAGCCATAGCAGGATATTCTGGGTATTGGGTTGTTGCGGGTGAATTGCTTGGTGTATTTCTATCCTGGCAATTTATGGCCAAGAAGTTCAAAATACGTTCAGATAAGTACCAATCCATCACAATTCCCGATTACCTTCAAAGTCATTTTAAATCCTCTACAAATAACCTTCGAATCATCTCCGCTTCTGTCTTGGTTGTTTTTGTTGTTATTTATGTGGCTTCACAAATGGACGTAACAGGCATTGCGTTTGAATCGATGCTTGGTATTGATTATCGAATTGGGGTCCTTGTTGGTTTTAGTATTGTACTAATTTATATTTTTATTGGAGGCTTTGTCGCAGCAGTTTGGTCTGATATGTTTCAAGGAATTCTGATGTTTTTCGGATTGGTTTTACTTCCAATTGTGGTGTGGTTTTCTATGGATCATGGAGCTGGAATTACCGAAGGATTGAATGCTATTGACCCTACGCTTACACAAATAATGGGAAGAAGTGATGATGGTTGGATGAATTTATTTACCATTCTTGGCTTCTCTATGATTGGCTTAGGCTTCTTAGGGTCGCCACAGGTATATGTTCGTTTTATGTCGATTAAAAGTGAACACGAAATTGACAAAGGAAAATGGGTCGCCTTATTATTTACGCTCTTAACAGATGCTGCAGCCGTAACCATTGGTATTCTAGCAAGAATTTATTTTACTTCTGAAGGACAAGATCCTGAAGTTGTTCTAGGAACAGGGGGTGAAGATGTATTGAGTATGATTACCAATGAATTCTTACCTACTATTCTAGTAGCCATTTTTATTGCCATAGTGCTTTCTGCAATTATGTCAACAATAGATTCTTTGTTGATTCTTGCCTCTAGTGCTATTACACGTGACTTTTATCAGAAGATTTTTAGACCCGATTTAAAAGATGAAGACCTAACAAAACTTTCGAGAATTGTAACGGTTGCCATGGCAATGGTAGCACTCGGAATCGCTGTTTTACTATACAATCTCTACCCTGACAGGCAAATTTTCTGGATTATGATTTTTGGATGGTCCGGAATTGCCGCCACGTTTTGTCCCGTTATAATCCTTTCTCTTTTTTGGAAAGGCTATACAGAAAAAGGTGCAATTGCTTCTATGATTACCGGATTTGCATCTGTGATATTGGCAAAATTTGTACTCGCTAATTTGGAAGGAATAGGCCCTTATTTTGTAGAATTAGATGTCTTGGCACCTTCTTTTGCCTTGGCAATGTTAGTAGGCTATATTGTTTCAAAAATGTTTCCAAATAAAACGGCTCAAGAAAACTGAGAACAAAAACTAACGTTATATGGTATAAATCGGGATAATATCATAAAGCGTATACATATAAATAGTTGTATGCAAGTTTAAAAATGACACGAATAAAAACTGGAACCATAACTTTAATTGTTGGAATAATACTCCGGCAATTCGGACTTTTCACTCGATTTAATTATCTGACTGCAAAAATTGATATTTGGAGAGATTCACCAAGAATCGCGTCTTATGGATTACCCTATCCTTGCGGAGTTCCATGTATTGGACTTAAAGAAAAATATGGATTTCACGAATCCAATATTGGTTGCCTAATTACTGGACCTCAAATACGCGGAATTAACGCCTACAACGCTCAAATAGAAAAATATCTGAGTAAAAGAAACGGTAAAGATTGGCGGAAAAAATATCTAGCGGAATTGGATTCGCTGATTAACAATAATAATAGATTCGAATAAAGTAAATGAAACGGAATAAATTTATTGTTTTGATGTTAGTAGTTTTTTCATTAATTAGTTGTAAAAATTACTATAATGACTCAATTCATTGGATGGACAATCTTGAAAGCGAACTGAATATTAAAGATGTTCAAAACCAACAACCAGATTACATTGAAATTGATTGGGGAAATCCGTTAATAATAGACGACCAAAAGTGGTATATGATTTCAGAAATCAAAGGAAATAATGATATTTTGGGAATGTCACACTATTTAGTTTTTATTGAAAATAAATATCAATATAAAGAATCGAAAAAATAAAAACCTACGTACAGCATGTATAATTATTTGCAAGTGCTACTCTACTTACGAAAATCCTCGCAGATTTCCTACCTGCCTTCGACAGGCGGATTCGGTTTTTATTTGCTAAATTAGGCACCAACAAAAAACTAAAAACCTCGAAGCAAGGGAACTATCTTTAGTTCTTCTATCCAATGCATCGATATACTATGAAACTATTATCAAATTAAAATTACTATGGAAACCAAACATACCTTAGAAAGCGCGTCTCAACTCCTTCAGTCAGGTCAGATATTACCCGCAGAAACAGCCTTTCGTCATATTATTGAGCAAGAGCCACAAATAGCACTTGCTTGGTGCCAATTAGCCAATTGTTTGCTGCAACAAAACAATGCACCTGAAGCATTGAATATTGCAAAAAATGGACTGGATGCAAATCCCAACAACACAGGTATTCTCTCTTTCTTGAGTATGCTTCATTGGAACCTTAATCAACCAGAACAAGCAGTAGACTACGGTGAAAAAGCTGCCGCAAAGGCTGGTAAACAAGCCGTAATTCCATACAACCTTGCCAATATGTATTATTCCCTGAACCGCAAACAGGAAGCCATTGGGGCTTTTAATAGCGCAATTGAGGCTGATCCTAAGATGGTTTCGGGTCATATCAATTTAGGTATTGTACTTAGCGAAGAAGCATTATACGACAAAGCATTGCACCATCTAAATATAGCGATTACACTAAACCCCAATAATCCTCAAGCACATAGTCAAACTGGAATGGTTTACCACGTTAAAGGAAACCTCGAAGATGCAAAAAGGCATTACCACACAGCAGAAGGACTCATTACCGATCCCAAAGCAAAAGTCGAAATTTTTGTACTGATGGGCAACGTGTTACGAGATTTACAGGAATCGAAAGAAGCCTTAGAATACTACCAAAAGGTCTTGGAATTAGACCCTAACAATGCCGTCGCTCTTCAGAATTCACAAACCCTTACAAGCAAAAAAATACCTAAGTGGCACTTTGATATGCTGGCCGACACTGACCGCAATGATGCATATAACGAGGCGATCACTTCGATGATTTCACCACAAGATACCGTATTGGATATTGGAACTGGGTCTGGATTGTTAGCTCTCATGGCAGCACGAGCTGGAGCAGCACATGTTTGTGCAGTAGAAATGGTATCTGATTTGGCAGAAGTAGCTTCAGAAATAGTTACCGCCAACAATTATCAGGATATTATCAACATCCATCACGATAAGTCAACCAACTTAAAAATCGGTAATCAATTAGATCAGAAAGCAACCTTTGTGGTTTCTGAAATTCTGGATGCAGGCCTCTTGGGAGAAGGAGTAATCCCCTCTTTACGTCACGCTTGGCAAAACCTTCTAGAACCTGGAGCAAAGTGCGTTCCCAAAGGCGCTGACCTCTATGGAATATTAATCGAAACGAAAGACTATCACAAGGTAAATCCTGTCAAAGAGATTAGCGGTTTCGACTTGACTCCATTTAACAAATTTTCCGATTCGGATGGCTATGTTACGAAGCATTTGGATCACCTTCCACATACCGTAATGAGTGCTGTTTTTCCAATCATCAAGGTCGATTTTTATAAGCTCCCTCCTTCGGTATCATTCGAAAACCCAATCCTCACTCCACTAGAAATTCAGGTTGAGAAAAGCGGCACAGTACATGGTGTAGCTTTTTGGTTCAACTTACATCTAACAGATCAGATTAGCATGTCATCAGCACCAGATGGCGAAATGGTGCACTGGGGGCAAGCAGTATTTATCTTTCCCGAAGCCAAAACCGTTACGGCAGGGGACCTACTTCAAATCAATGTGGTACAAACAGACACAGAAATCAAGTTTAAACTCGGATAAAATGGTAGATAAACACGCTGTGCAATGCAGCATTAAAGAATGAAAAACACTTCTATCAAATATATTGATGATTGGAAACAAAGTCCAATGGCATTTTGGGTTCACGTAGAAATAGATTCTAAACCTTGGTATAAATCAGAAAAATTCAATCCACCAGCTCCGATACAAATTGGAGCCAAAGGATACCTTCAATTAACCATTGAATTTAATGGGTTTTCATTTCTATTTACAAGTGAAGAACAATTAAATGAATTTATTGAAATAATGGAACGTAAACTTCTTCCAAGTACGATAGAACTATCAGCTAAGAGATCTGCGACTAAGGGTCCGAATAGTCATTGGCTCAGCAGACTTCCTGGAAAAACCAAACCATGGAAATATCGTGAAAAGTTAGTTAAATATTGTAAGGAAGTTCAATTTCCTAATAGATTGTAAACTTAAGCCATGTATAATTAATTGCTAGTTCTCAACTATTTACAAATTACGTGTTTAATCAATGTATTGGACTACTACTTGCTACAGCATATATATTCAAGAAATTTATGGTTTCCAATTGCAATTCACTTTTCTTGGAATTTTACCCAATCAGCTATTTTTGGATCAAATGTTTCTGGCAATTCAATTTCAAAAACATTAATTGCCTCTAAAATAGAGGGAGCACAATGGTTTACAGATGGACAATTTGGACCAGAAGGCTCCATCCAAGCAATCGTTTTTTGTCTTATTGCAACAGTTATCCTTTTAATTTTATGCCATAAAGAAAAGAAAATCATAAAACCGTACTGGAAAAAATAATATTACATTCAACAATATATAAGTATATTGTAAAAAATAAAATTGTAATACATGAAAGCCTCAATACGCAGAAAATATGGCTCGCCAATTCAAATAAAAGTTGAGAATATAGAGAAGCCAATTCCCAAAGACAATGAGATCTTAATAAAAGTGTATGCAACCACAGTCAACAGAACAGATTGCGCAAACCTAACGGCCACCCCTTTTATTATGAGATTTGCCTTAGGACTATTCAAACCGAAAGAAATAGTAATAGGAACTGATTTTGCAGGTGAAATAATAGCATTGGGAAAAGATGTGAAGTCATTTAGTATTGAAGACAGGGTTTTTGGCTTTAATGACATGGGTTCTAAATCTCAAGCAGAATACATTACAATAACTGCAGAAAACCTCTTTCTTATTCCAGATAAGATAGATTACAAAGAAGCAGCGGCAAGTTTAGAAGCTGCTAATTATGCATATACCTTCATTCATAAAGTAAACATTCTGCCTGGACAAAAAATTCTAATTAATGGTGCAACTGGTGGTATTGGCTCTGCTCTTTTACAATTTGTAAAACAATACGATGTTAAAATAACGGCCACCTGCAACACTAAAAACATAAAGCTCATACAATCTTTGGGCGCTGACAAAATTTACGATTACACCAAAGAAAACTTTACAGATAGTGATGAGATTTATGACTATATATTCGATACCGTAGGCAAAAGTACTTTTGGAAAGTGTAAACCATTATTAAAAGAAAAAGGGGTGTATATATCTTCTGAGCTTGGCCCATATTCTCAAAATGTTTTTTATCCTTTAATCACTGCAAGACAAAGTAAAAAAGTAATCTTCCCCATGCCTTACAACAAACAGAAAACGATACCATATATTAGCAATCTTTTGGAACAAGGAAAGTTTAAACCTGTAATAGACAGAGAGTATTCTTTAGAGGATATATCTAAAGCGTATGCATATGTACTTACTGGAGAAAAAACAGGAAATGTACTAATCAATATTCAATAATAAGAATAAGAACAGGTTATCATTTAAAGGCAAATTAATGACAAAAATCGTTACCTATAAAAAGATTCATCAAAATGGAATTGATACAATGATGAACGAAATAGCGTTGGAATTTGATTCAGAAATATTTCCAAAAACCAAGAGTGACACCTCAATTATTCCTGATAAATACTGGGTTGCTATAGACAATGAAAAAGTTATTGGAACTGTTGGAGTTCTTATTATTGAAAATAGTGTTGGAGTTTTGAAAAAAATGATGTTAAAAAAAGAGTTTCGCGGAAAAGAATTTGGAGTGTCAAAAAAACTACTCAAAATCGTTATTGAATGGTGTAAGGAAAATAGTATTTCAAAACTTTATCTTGGTACGATGAATCAATTTAAAGCTGCACAATCTTTTTATAAAAAAAATGGATTTGCACAAATTCCGAAAAGTGAATTACCCAATAACTTTATAAATAATCCTTTAGACAACGTATTTTTTGTACAAGAATTAAATAACCTCAAAAAACAAACTTTGAATGCATAGATCAAAAATTGTTGGAATTGGGTTGTTTCTCATCATTTCCTCTTGTACAACATACACAATTCCAATTGAAAGTTTTCGAAATCAAATGATGAAAGCAACTTCTAAAAATGTAACAGAAGTGGAAATCAACAATCCGCTACTTTCTAAAACCATAAAATATCTATCTAACAACATTGATAAACTCATTGTTACGGATAAAAACGGAAATAGAGCCTACCTACATAATTCTCCTTCAATTGAAATGAGGATTACTCATAGTAACGGGAAAAAATATCTTTTTTATTTTGATACTGTCATTTTAGAAAATAACACACTAAAAGGAGGACGATCTCGGTTTTCCAAAAACTTAACTCGCGCAATTCCAATAGACAGCATTGTGAAAATTGAAATTCAGAATAGTGGAAAGAATTTTAAATACTTAAACTAACACATACTACTGTTGGCAACATCGTGTATTACTAATTGCTACTTAAAAAAATGAAGTACCAAATAGACAAAGTTTTTAAAAAGGAATACAAAGAGGTTGTTACTATTTGGGAAGCCTCGGTACGAGCAACGCATCACTTTTTATCAGAAGAGGACATTCAATATTTTAAACCCCTTATTTTAAACAGCTATTTAGACGCTGTGGAATTAAGATGCATTAGAGATACAAATAAAAAAATTATTGGTTTTCTAGGAGTTGCTGATCAGCATGTAGAAATGCTATTTATACATCCAGATTTCATGGGTAAAGCTGTTGGTAAAAACCTTTTGAATTTTGCAATAGAATCCTTAAAAGTAACCAAAGTAGATGTAAATGAGCAAAACGAACAGGCCGTAGGATTTTATACATATTTCGGGTTTGAAACTGTTGGTCGTTCTGAATTAGATGCTACCGGAAAACCATATCCAATAGTACATATGGAGTTAAATAAAAACTTCATGTAACATAATCTTAAGAGTAACTACTAATACAAAAAGAAAATTAAGCTAACTTTAGCCGCTAACAAATTAAAAAATGAAAAATGAAAAAGATTATTTTACTCTTATTAGTAACAGTATCTATTACTGTCAATGCTCAATCAAACAAAAAAGAAGTTTCGAGAACATGGACCTCTTTTGTTCAAACTATTAAAATAAGCACAAAAACATCAAA
>CAJXVT010000011.1 GCA_913062575.1 uncultured Flavobacteriaceae bacterium
TAAGGAAAGTACTCATCATTACTTTCTAAGACTCTAAAATAGGTTGGAAACTCCTTTGGCTTCCAGCTATCTTTTCCAAATAGTATTCTGTTTTGATATTTGATAAAGAACTGTTTTGCAAATCGTGGCTGTCTTCCTAGCTCTGCTATAATTGCTCCAATTCCTACATTCATGTTTGGAACTTCATCTAATAGACGTCCTAATTTCCCTAAGTCATTTGACAACCAAGCCATATGAGCACTGATGAACGTTGTTTTAGAATGCTTCTTAAACAAGTTTTTTTGTTCATTCATAATCTGTTCCCAAGGAGCAGGATTATTTGCTTCACGCTTTCTTCGTGGATGCGTTTTTAATTCTAACCAACGTTCGTTATCTCCATCAAACTTATCCCAAAAAGATTTTGGATCAGCAGAATGAATCAACACCGGAATGCCTAATTCCCCACACTTTCTCCAAATAGGATCTAGTCTAGCATCATCTACCGCTACTCTATTCCCTTTGTAATCTTTGGTACTTAGTCCTAAGCCTTTGTAAACCTTTAATCCACGAGCACCATTTTTAACATCTTGCTCTAATTGTGCAACTGTAGCTTCAATCCATCCTGGTTTACCAACATTTTTATGAAAACGAATGTTTGCAAAAACCACAAACCTATTCGGATAATGATCTTTGATGTTTTTTACTGATTTAATTAAATCACTCCCAGTTCTACCACTTAAATTCACCATAATACCCATATTTAAAGTATCCATTGCTGCAATAACAGCTGTTAAATCTTGTGTAGGCATTCTGTATTGATGACCATGAACATCTATAAAAGGAAATTTCGCCTTTTTAATAATTTTCCCTGGTACAACAAGCGTTGATTTAGGATTGTATTCTTCAAAAGACATTGTTTGTGCAGAAAGAGAAATAGTAATTAGGAATAATAGAATTGAAAGTTTTGTTTTCATTTGTGGTTGCTTTTTAATGTGATAAAGTTACACTTTCAATAAACTTAAAAATGTATTTTTTAAAAGTTTAACGAAACATTATTACACTTGCACTATTTTAGAATTTTCCGATCTAGCAATGTTGAATTTTTATGTTGAAAAACATAAAATAGTAGCGTTACAATAAACACACCCAATAGTGCTCCACCTACTGTATCAATTAAAAAATGCTTTGATAAATACACTCTACTATAGGCCATAATTACAGCTATACAAATGCTAATAAAATGAATCCATTTAGAAGTAGATAGTATACAAACAAATAATAGTAGTAAAAATGCTTCTGATGTATGTCCAGACGGAAATGTGAATGGAATCTGACTAGAAACACCATCTATTAAATGCAAGTCGATTCCTTTTTCAGAAAAATAATAGGTAGGTCTGTGAACATGAATAAAAAACACCTTCTTTACAAATGTTACTACAATAAAGTTTAATAAATAGGATGACAACAAGATAAACAGCACTTTATAATTTTCTCGTTTAACAACATAATACAAAATGCACAGGATAAAAACTACTGGACCATATTTTGAGAAATATTTAAAAAATACATCTAAAAACGGTGTATTATATCCGTTTAACAAAACATGCAACTCGTCTCTTCCAAAATACTGTATACAACCTAAACTTATAAATACAAATAGAAATAATCCAATAAAATAAAGCTTGTTATCTTTAAAAATGTCTTGTGTATAATTCAAGTTCGGTAAGTTTAAGTTTACTATTGTTTTGTGTTCAAATATAGAAATAAAAAAAGCTTCTAATTTCTTAGAAGCTTTTTTAAGCTATTTCTTTTCTTTTAATCTTCTTTGCTGTTCTGCATACGGGATTCCTTTTGTTACCCAATCTTTGGCTTTTTCTCCTTTTAAATAATGACCAAACCAAGTTAATATTCTTCGTTGGTAATCAATCTTGTTTTTATCATTTCTTAAGCCATGCCCTTCTTTTGCATACACTAACAATACAAAAGGCTTAGCAGCTCTTCTTGCAGCATTATAATAGGCAATTCCTTGAAACCAATTAACATTGGTATCGTTATCTCCAACTTCAAATAAAATAGGCGTATTTAAGTTCTCAATATTCATAACAGATGAGTTTCTTAAATATTTTTCTGGAGCAACCCAAGGTGCAACTTCCATTCGTTCTTGACTGATTTCGAAATGTGCATTTTCTGGCATCCCACCAAAAGCCGGAGTAACAGCTAAATTCATACTTATCAATTCCGTTAGTCCTGCTCCTGCAACACTAGCAGCAAAAATATCAGTTTGCGTAGGAACAAATCCTGCTTGATAACCTCCCCAAGAATGCCCAATTAATCCAACTCTTTTTGCATCAACATCTCCTTTTTCAACAACTGCTTTTACAGCACTTTCTAATGTTTTTGTTGATGAAACCCCTGGATCTCCAGCAACAAATTCGATATCAGGATTTAACACAAAATAGCCGTTTTGAGACCAAACAGTTGTGTTGTAATAACTGGTTCTTGAAGGAGAAATATATCTATGAAAATTTTGTGATAATTTCTCATAAATATAAGTAATCATCGGATACTTTTTCCCTTTCTTATAATCAGCTGGATAATATAAAATTCCCTGTGCTGTTTTACCTAAAGCATTCGTGTAAGTAACAAGTTCTGCTTTCCCCCATGCATAGTTATTTTGAAATGAATTGGTATTTGAAATTTGCTTTTGAGATTTAAACGAAATATCTGTTAAAAAAAGATTTGGAGATTGTGTATAGGTTTGTTTTAAATACACCAAATCATTAGCTTCTTTCGCTTTTACAATTCCAGAAACTGATGCTTCTTTATAAATTAATGTAGTTACTTTTTTACCAGCTTTTCCTTTTGCCAATCCAGAGGCTTTAGTTAATTTATTTCTCATAGAATAAAAGAGTGGCTTTTTGGTGTCAATATATTTTTGAGTTCTATCAAAAATATAATTTCTATAGATTACCCCTTTTTCTTTTCCTTGAGTTATTCTTTTTGATTTTGTTCCATTTGTAAAAATCTGCCAAACATCGTATTCTGAGTTAATGAAGTACGACTTACTATCACTACTCCATTTAACAAACCCAAAAGCTGGTTTTTGCGGAGTTGGATGATCATTTTCAATATCAATAAATCGATCATTTAAATTTTTGGTAATGTTTGTTGATTGCTTCTTTTGAATGTTATACATGTGTAAATGATCGTCTTTTAAATACACAAAATGATTGTTATTTGGACTTACACTCCAATATCTATTTGATCTCTCTATAACTTTTTTCCGGTTACCAGTATGATTATCAATAATAAACAAATCAGAGCTTGGTCTTCCAAACATTACATCAAACTCATAGGGAGTTTGATCTTGTCCTAAACTGATTTTTGTATCCATTTGTAAACGAACTCTTTCTACCAATTCATTTTCAATTTTATAAAATGAGTTTTTGACAACGTTCCAAGCTGCCATTTTAAACCCATATCTGGTATTTTTCTTTTGAGCAGGAATGATAACAGCATCAGAGCTGTTCCAAATTTGTAAATCTGGAGCCTCATCTTTATCAGTAACACTTTTTACTTTTTCAGTTTTTTCCTTCTTTTCTTTCTTCTCTTTTTTGGGATTCGGTTTTCTATATTCAGTATTAAAATAGATCACATTTCCGTCTTCAGAAAATTGTACTGTTCTATTGTTTATTCTTGTATTATCTGGGAAATTTGAAAACTCGCTTTGACTAAAGATTTTCTTTGATGCTTTATCACTTAGCCCTTTCCAAAAAAGTAAATCATACGAATTTACTTTGTAATCTTTGTTCGATTTTTTTCTAAACACAAACAAATCATCACTGTTCTTTCTCCATCTTAAGCCAGAATACAATTCGTTTTTTTGGTCTAAAACCTTTAAAGTTCCAGTTGTAGGATTGTATAATTGAATAGCATTTCCAACCTTATCACTTGTGTTTATTAACATTGCCAATAACGTTCCTTTATCTTGCCAAACATATTCCTTAATGTTTCCGAATGTTATTTCTATACCAGTTTCTAAATCTCTAACAATAAGCGTGTTTTCTTTGTTCTTTTGACGTTTCATAGCCAAATAAGAACTAAAACCGCTAAACTTATAGTTCACGACATCTAAGAACTCTAAAGAATCATTTGTTATCAAATTAAGAACTCCCATTTTCTTTGGAGCATTCTTCTTTTTAATCTTACTCGCTTTTCCAGGTAATATTTTAGCAAAAGCGATCCATTTGCAATTTGTAGAAAACTGACCAGAGGTTGCATTTGCAATTTTTTTAGTTTTCTTAGTCTTGGTATTCGTAATAAACAGCGTTTGGTTTTTATCATTATCTATGGTTTGATATTTCAACCAATTTCCATTGTTAGAAAATGATGTACCCCAATTTATTCCTTCCCATTGTCCGTAATCCTTAACAGGAATTGTTTTTAAATTGGTATTGGCTGTTGCCTGTGCTGTTAACTGTAACGCAGCAAGAAATAAAAATGAGACAAAGAGTTGTTTGGTTATTTTTGATAAAATCATAATTAATTATAATGTGCTGTTTATATTTTCTTAGAGTGTAAAAAAAAAAGACTTCTGATTTCTCAAAAGCCTTTTGCTTTAGTTTTTCATCAACTTATAACCTTGTTTTATTCCTTTTTCTATTGCAGGAACTCCACGATGCATCCAAGTTGGTTTTTCTGTATCTTTTAAATAAAAATCAAAAAACTGAGCCATTCTGATATTAAAATCCTTTCTGTTTTGCATTTTTAATGGCCAATGACGAGCTCCATTATAATTTAAAAGCCATGATGGTTTTCCTAAACGTCTTAACGCAGTAAAGTATTCTATTCCTTGATACCATGGTACATGCCCGTCTTTATCATTATGCATTATTAAGATTGGTGTATTAACTTTATCCATATTGTATATTGGTGAGTTTTCAATATAACGCATTGGGTATTGCCAAGGAGTTCCTCCTATTCTACTTTGCGTATGTTCGTATTGAAATTGTCTACTTAAACCTGAATCCCATCTAATTCCACCATAAGCAGAAATCATATTTACAACTGGAGCTCCAGACTCTATCGCAGCAAAAATGTCTGTTTTTGTTGCTAAATGTGCTACTTGATATCCTCCCCAACTATGTCCTTGTGCTCCTATTTTATCTTTTTTAATAAATCCTTTATCAACTAAAGAAGTAATTCCAGGAATTACTGCATTGTAAGCGCTTTCTCCAGGGTAACCATCTCTATACACAATATCTGGATTGAAAATCACATAACCTCTACTTGTATAAAAACTATAATTGATACTAGATCTTCCAGGAGATGGAGCTCTATGTCTATGTAATCCGTTAGAACTACGCTCATAGAAATTCACTAACATCGGATATTTCTTATTCGGATCAAAATTTTCTGGTTTGATTAATAAACCTGATAACGATTTCCCCTCTAAAGATGTAAATTTGTGTAATTCAATGGTTCCCCAATTGTAGTCTTTTTGTTGAGGATTTGCATCACTGATTACCGTTTGTTTTTTAAAGCTTAAATCTGAAACTCTAATATTTGGGAAATCTATAAATGATTCTCTTGTAAATGTAACTGTATTACTTTTTGCTGCTTTATTTAATCTTGAGTATGAATATGGTCCTTCAATAAGTTGTTTTCCTTTATTTCTTTTAGCATTGAACTCGTAATAACCACTATGCTTTGTAACTTCATTAAAAGTAGTTAAAATCCATTTTTTAGAATCATCAATAAATCGTTCTTCTCTATCTAATCTTGCATAACGATATACTGTTTTTGTTTCTCTTCCTTTTGTTAAACGCATACTTTCACCTGTTGTTGGATTGAATTTATGAATATCATAACGATCATAAATCAAAAATAATTCATCATTTTTTGTCCAACCTGCAGATCCATATGAACGAGGATGATTTGGAGTATCATTTAACTCATTGTAAAATACTTTTCCTTTTGTAAAATCTATTCTACTATTTTTTTCAATATCATAAGCAAACCAAGTACTATCAACAGAATTATATCCGTAGGCAAACTTTCCTTGCGGACTCAAACTAACTCTACCAGCAACTTTCGTTAATGCTTTGGTTGTTTTCCCTGTTGATGAATTTACAATCGCATAATCACTTGCTCTCATACCTGTCCATTGACTTTGCAGCATATATGGAGTTGAATTAGCCACCAATACATTTGCAGAATTCCCTTCATTTCCAATAGTTGCATTTGGATAGCCTGTTGTTGCCAATTGCACAACTTTATTCGAACTTAGATGAAGTGCTGTTTGATATGATTTTTTTCTGTCCCTGTTTACTTGTAATTCTTGTACCGTATATAATCTAGGTGAGTCGTATGACCAAACTTCAACATTTACAATTTCTTCTTTAATTAAGGTAGTGTCTTTTACAATTGGTGGTGTTGCCAATCCGAAGTACATTTTAGAATTATCCTTTGAAAAACTAATTCTACCATTTGATGATACTAAATAGCCGTTTGGAGCAGAGTTAGCATCCATAACTTTTAAAGCCATTCCGTTTCCTTTCCATGTATATAATTGATAAGGTCTCACCAATGCTTTGGTTGTATCTGTATCTACAACAAACCCCAATTTAGAACCTGAATCGTTAAACTTAAGTTGATAATATTTTGATGTATTAGTAGCCGAAAACACTTCTGTAGTTGAATTGTTTTCTAAATTCAATACATAAAGCCCACCCGTTTTAGCACCAACCTTACCAGTAGTTATATAGGTTAAGCGTTTTCCTTCTTTTGCAAAAGAGTAACTTTTTACAAAGCGAATAGTATCTTCTTTCTGTGTAGCTAAGTTTCTAATGATCAAATGATATCCATTCTTAGCACTTACTTTTTTTGATTTCTTTACTGATTTCTTTTTTGAAGTATCACCTTTTTTAGTCTTCGTCTTTGCTTTTTTAGCCTCATGTAATTGGTACCCAACAAAACCTGACCATTTTTGAGGAACCTTGTATGATTTTACATTTGCAATTTTTGTTAAAGACATATTTTTTAAATTGTAAATAGCCAATGTGTCTTTTGGCATCTTGTCTTTTTTGACTTTTCTACGTTTCATTTCTGTAACGCTATCTTTCCAAACTTTAATTGTGAAAATGGCATTTTTAGAATCATAGGTAAACTGACCACCCGCAACTCTATCATACTTAAAAACAGCTTTTCCTTTGGAATCTTTAATCTTTAAAAAACGATCCTTCTCGCCTCTTTCTAAAGAATACATAACATGTTTTCCGTTATTAGAGATTGTTGAATTTTTTATGGAATTCCAGATTTCAAAATCTGGGTGATCTAAAACTTTCTTCTGAGCTGTTACAGATATTGTGACAAGAAGAATAAGACTTAAAATAGTTGTTTTCATTAGGTTAAAGTTTGTTATAGTTGCTAAATGTAATAAAGAAAAGTGAGCTTTTTTGTGTCCACAGAAATTTTAACTATGAATTTATCATAAAAAAGGCCCTTGAATTTGTCAAGAGCCTTTTTGATACTAAAACTTTATTTAATTACTCGTATTTCAACGCATCTACAGGGTCTGAGTTCGCTGCTAAATAAGCTTGTGAACTAACAGTTATCATCGCTATTATTAATGCTAATATTGTCGCAAATAAATAAGGTAATATTGGCATATCAATTTGATAAGAGAAATTAGACAACCAATCTTTTGCTATAATATAGGTAATAGGCCAAGCAAATAGATTCGAGATCAATACTAATTTCATAAAATCTGTTGTTAGCATTTTCATGATATTTGGTACTGAAGCGCCTAATACTTTACGTACACCAATTTCTTTCGTTCTTTGTTCAGCTGTATAAGAAGCCAATCCAAATAATCCCATTGCAGAAATAATAATGGCAAGAATTGTTAAGAATAAAAACATCGTTCCGAAATTTTCTTGTTGACGCAATAATCTGCCAAATTTTTGGTCTAAAAATGTATATTTAAACGGATGTGTTGGTTCCAATTTATTCCATTCGGTTTCAATGGCATCTATAGTTGCACTCATATCTGCGTTTGCTATTTTAAATGCAGCAAAATAAGTGTCATTATCAATAGTTAAAACCATTGGCCTTATTTCTGAGTTGAATCCTTCAGTATGGAAGTCTTTTACAACTCCTATAATAGTTCCATAAACGGTTGGTCCTCCATTAATATTTGCAATTCTTCTACCAATTGGATTTTTAATATTTAAATTCCTTACTGCTGTTTCATTTACAATATAATATGGAATTGAATCTGATTCTTTTTCTCTATCAAATTTTCTTCCCGATGCCATTTTAACATCTAATGTTTTAAAGAAATCGTAATCTACTTCCATATTCCATAAAGGCAATTGTTCTTTAGCCCCTTCTAACATAAACATATTTTGATTTGGTGTGTCTCCAGGAAAGTATGAAGCTCTTGAAACACTTAATACATTCGCATTTTTAGTGAAAATACTTTTATAATCTCTGAAATTAGTAGCCATTTTATCTGTTTGAATAGGCACTACAATTACTTGGTCACCACTAAAACCTACATCTTTATTTTGCATAAATGATATCTGACTAAAAATAATAACCATCCCAATAATTAAAACAGTTGAAGCTGTAAATTGAATGACCACTAATATTTTTCGTAACAATGCTCCACCTTTGGTTTTTGTGAGATCTCCTTTTAAAACGGCTATTGGTTGAAATGATGATAAGAAAAATGCAGGATAACTTCCAGCAAACAAACCATAAAAAACAGTAACAATTAAAGAGAAACCCAGTGTTTGACCTAAATGAGTATTAAATAAATACAATTCTGTCTCTAAAATATTATTAAATCCAGGCAAAAATAGCTCTACCAATATAAAGGCTATAAATAGCGCTATAAAACTTTGGATTAACGATTCTATTAAGAATTGAGTAACCAGCATATTTTTTGAAGCGCCAGATACTTTACGGACACCTACTTCTTTTGCTCTTTTACCAGAACGTGCAGTAGATAAATTCATGAAATTGATTCCTGCAATTATAATGACTAACAAAGCAATCCCTATAAAAACATACACATACATAATGTTCCCATTCTGCTCTATTTCCCATTCTTTATTTGAATGTAAATGAATGTCTGCTATTGGCATTACTACATACTCAAATGCATTACCTGCTTTCAAAAAATCTTCTACAGATACTTGCAAAAACCGTTGAACATCAGGCGCTATTTTTTTTATAAAATTACGACGCATTTCTGTTTTGAATCCTTCCAAATCTGCACCTTTTTTTAACTTTACAAAGGTTTTATTATTATTATTCATCCAAACATTTTGAATGGTATTTCTAGAAACAAACATATCAAACTGAAAGTGTGCACGACCCTTTGGTTCTTTTATAACTGCTTTTACGATATAATCCCGTCTGTCATCAAAACGAACAACTTTGCCTATTGGGTTTTCTTCTCCAAATAGTTTTGTTGCAGTCTCTTCGGTTAATACCATTGAGTTTTCATCAGTTAACGCCGTTTTTGGGTTTCCTAATTTAAACTCATAATCAAAAACTTTGAAAAAAACACTATCAGCATGAGCTATTTTTTGAATGTAGATTTTTGTTTGATTATAGCTCACCATTATTTCTTGGCTAACAGGTCTTATTCTTGTTGCAGTTTCTACATCTGTAAATTCAGTTCTAAAGGCGTGTGCCATTGGACTAGGAGAAACTGGAGCATCTATAACTTGTCCCATCATGTTTGCTTCGATCCCCATTCTATACACTCTCTCATACCCATTCCAATGTTTCTCGTAACTGGTTTCGTCTTTGACAAACATAAAAACCAAAATAGTTACTGCCAATCCTAAAGCCAAACCAAGTATGTTTATGATGGCATAGGTTCTGTTCTTATTTAAGCTTCTAAAAGCTACTTTTAAATAATTTTTAAACATTTTTTCTTGATTTTTAAATTAAACAGCAGCTACTGCTACTTTATTCTTCTTTTCAGAAACTACTTGACCATCTAATAGATTGATAATTCTTCCAGAATAACTTGCGTCGTGAGACGAGTGTGTAACCATTATAATGGTTGTTCCTTCATCGTGTAACCCACATAATAATTCCATAACTTCATTACCATGAGAACTGTCTAAGTTTCCAGTTGGCTCATCTGCCAAAATTAAGGGTGGTTTTGTTACCAAGGCTCTTGCTACAGCCACACGTTGTTGCTGCCCTCCAGATAATTGTTGAGGAAAGTGTGATGCTCTATGTGAAATTCCAATTTTATCAATCAGCTCATTAACTCTAAATTTACGTTCAGAAGAAGGCACTTTATTATAAAGTAATGGTAATTCAATATTTTCAAAAACAGTCAACTCATCAATTAGATTAAAATTCTGAAAAATAAATCCAATGTTTTTTTTGCGTACTTCAGATCGTCCTTTCTCATTTAAATGAGCAATTTCTTTTCCTTGAAATGTATAGCTTCCGCTTTCTGGCTTATCTAACATTCCTAAAATGTTTAGCAACGTAGATTTTCCACAACCAGATGGCCCCATTATAGATACAAACTCTCCTTTTTGAATTTCAAATGTCACATTATTTAATGCTGTAGATTCAATATCTACTGTTCTGTATACTTTTGTTAATTTGTCTAATTTTATCATCGTGTTATTTTTTTATGATTATTGTTTCGTAATTTTTATATGCATCGTAAGAAGAACTAATAAACTTTTCCCCTTCGTTAATTCCATCTAAAACTTGATAAAAAGCAGGGTTTTGGCTCCCCAATTTTATCATTCTTTTATGTGCTTCTCCGTTCTCATCTACCACAAAAACAAATTGTCCACCAGATGATTGAAAGTAATTTCCTCTAGGTAATAGTATTGATTCTTGAGCTTTTGCTAATTCAAGTTTTACTTGAATAGATTGACCAATAGTTACAGAAGCTGGAGGAGTTTTTAGGAAAACCAATTCAATTTCAAATTGCCCATTTACAACTTCAGATAATACTTTACTAACTTTCAAATCAACTTGTTTACCATCTAGCGTAAATCTTGCCAATTGCCCCTTTTTTACTGAACTTAAATAGTATTCATTTACCTGACCTTTTATTTTAAACCCAGATTGAACATCTATTTTTGCAACATTTTGATTTCTTAAATAAGATTCACCTAATACAGGGTCAAATGATGAAAGCATTCCTGTTACAGGAGCTTTTACAAGCATTTTATTAATGTTATCATGAATCAATTTTAAGTTTCTTTCCATCAATGCAATGGATCTATCTATTTGATTGATTTGTAATTTATTGTCAATTTCACTTTTCTTCACGTTTCTATTCATAAAATCGCGCTTATTCTTCAAGTGTTTGTAAGAAGCTTCTCTATTTATATAATTATTTTTAGGAATAATTCCTTTCGCATAAAAAACAGAATCAATTTTATAAGCTCTTTTTTCATTTGCTAAATTGTTTTCACTGTCAATTAATGATTCAGCCAAGTCTCTTTGTATTTTCTCCAAAGAAAGTTTTAGGTTTCTTAGATTGTTTATTTGCTCAATAATAGCAGTTTCTTGATTCATATAATTTAATGTTACTGCTGGATTGCTTAAGCGTAACAAAGGAGTTCCTTTAGCAACTCTAATACCATCTTCAATAAATATCTCATCTACAATTCCTCCTTCAAGTGTATTTACCAAGACTAAATTGATAGGCTCAATATCACCATCAATTAAAATTACATCTTGAAAACTTCCTTTAGTTACTTCTTTTACAGAAATTTTTGAAGCATCTACTTTATACGTTTTTTCACCAATTGCTGACATTCCGAAATAAAACAGTAGAAGAATTACAATTCCACTTACCAAGTAAACTGTCTTCTTTTGATCCCACTTCTTTTTTTCTATTTTTTTATCCATTATTATTTTTCGTTTGATTTCTATTACACAATGCAAGTGCCATAAATAAAATAAACATCAAATCTTTAATTATCAAGGCTTTAACACATATTCAGTAATTAAAAAGTGTCCATTATTGAACATTATGTTGTACGCTATCGTACATTTTGTATGTTTGCCGAGTAATTTAATGTTAATGTAACATGAGTAAAATTAAATCGACCATACTTATTATTGATGATGATGAAGATGTTTTATTGTCTGCGAAACTGTTGCTAAAAAAACAGTATGAAACAATTATTACCAGAAACTCTCCAAAAGAGATAAATCAATTAATTTCAACCAAAAAAATTGATATTGTTATTTTAGATATGAATTACCGTATTGGTTTTAACGATGGTAAAGAGGGAATTTATTGGTTAAAGCACATTTTAAGCATCAACACTAAAATGGTGGTTATTTTAATGACCGCCTACGGAGAAGTTGAATTGGCCGTGGATTGTATTAAAAATGGTGCTTTTGATTTCATTTTAAAACCGTGGACCAACGAAAAATTTTTAGCAACCATACATGCAGGATTAGAGTTAAGTAGATCTAACCACAAAATTTCTATTTTAGAGCAAACAAACAAATCATTACAAAAATCTACTGAACAAAAGTTTGGGACGATTATTGGAAAATCATCAAGCATGCTTTCTGTGATGAAAACCATTGAAAAAGTAAGCGCTACAGATGCTAGTATTTTAGTTTTGGGTGAAAACGGAACTGGAAAACAACATATAGCTAGAGAAATTCACAAACGTTCAGAGTTTTCTAACGGCCCATTTGTACATGTAGATTTAGGTTCTTTATCAGAAAGTTTATTTGAAAGTGAGTTGTTTGGACACAAAAAAGGTGCTTTTACTGATGCCTATGAAGATAAGCCTGGACGATTTGAAATGGCAGAAAACGGAACCTTGTTTCTCGATGAAATTGGCAATTTACCTTATAATTTACAATCAAAATTATTAACCGTTTTACAAGATAGAAAGGTAACACGTTTAGGAGAAGGAATTGAAAGACATTTTAATGCTCGATTGTTATTTGCAACTAATGCACCATTAAATGAATGGGTTGCCGAAGGAAAATTTAGACAAGATTTATTGTTTAGAATCAATACTGTAGAAATCACTATTCCACCACTAAGACAGCGTAAAGAAGATATAAAAGACTTTGTAATGCATTATTTACATTTGTTTAGAGAAAAGTACCATAAGTCGCATTTAAAACTTAATAAAGCTGCACTTTCTGTGTTAGAAAAACATCATTGGCCAGGAAATGTACGTGAAATTCAACATACTATTGAACGTGGTGTAATTATGGCAGATGCTCATGAAATTACTCCAGATGATTTTAATTTATCAAAAATGCCAATAAGTCCAACAACAAAAACTGTTGTTGATACTTATGATAACTTAAACCTTCAAGAGATTGAAAAAATGTTGATTCAGAAAGCCATAGAAAAACATGAAGGAAATATTTCTAAAGCGGCCAAAGAACTAGGTTTAACACGAGCAGCACTGTATAGAAGATTAGAAAAATTTAACATATAAATAAAAGAAATTGATTAAACGTTTTACCATACAAGTAACAGTAAGAATATTAATAATCATTTTATTTTGTGTGCTGCTTTCTTATTTTATAATTAAAAGCTATTGGTTTAGTTGTTTTGGAATTTCAGTATTTATTGTTTTACAAGGTGTTTTTTTGGTGAAATACGTAAATCAAACTAATTATTCTCTAGTTAAGTTTGTAAACGCCTTAAAGAATGAAGATTATTCGGTGTACTTCTCTCCTACTCAAAAAGGAGATTCTTTTGCAAAAGTATACGATGATTTTAATTTGATCATTAAAATGTTTAAGCAGAATAAGATTGAAAAAGAAGCACAATACACCTATTTTAAATACATTTTAGAGCATGTAAATTTAGGAATCATTTCAATTAAGAAAGAAGATTTTTATAATGAAAAATCGGTGAATGAAATCTTATTTTTAAATCAAGCAGCATGCAGTATTTTAAATCAACCTAAACATAAATATTGGCATCGCTTCTCAAAAAACATTCCTTGGTTAGCATCAGAAATTGAGAAGATTATTGATGGAGGAAAATTGTTAGTTGATTTCGGAGACGAAACAGACCATAAACAATTATCATTAGAAGTAATTGAAATAGAACTAGTTGAATCACCTTACTTAATCATAAGCTTTCAAGATATTAGATCTGAAATTGAACAAAAAGAAATTGAAGCTTGGCATAATGTAATTCGTGTTTTGGCTCATGAAATGCTAAATTCTTTTACTCCAGTTAGCTCATTAGCATCAACAATGAAATCTATTACAGAAGATGCTGAAGGCAAATTATTACCCATTGATCAATTAGACGCAGAAGATATTCAGGATATTAACACAGCTGCTAGTGCCATTAAAAAAAGATCTGAAGGCTTGTTAGAATTTGTAAAGGATTATAGAACCATTTCTAGTGTTCCAATTCCAAAAATTCAAAAAATTAATGTAAACGAGTTTCTAACTTCAATTCAGTTATTAATGAAAGAAGCTTTAGAAAAAGCTGCAATTGATGTTACCATTACTCCTATTCCTGCAAACACTACTATTAATGCTGATTACAAACTAATTGAACAAGTATGCATCAACTTAATAAACAATAGTATTTACGCCTTAAAAGGGATAAAAAAACCCACCATAAAAATACATTGTTCTATTAATTTAGATAAAGTTATTATTGTATTTACCGACAACGGACAAGGTATTGAAGAGGAAATCATCAATCAGATATTCATTCCTTTTTACACAACCAAAAAAAATGGTTCTGGAATTGGGTTAAGTCTTTCAAAGAACATCTTAAAGAAGCATGGCGGAAACTTATTGGTAAACTCAGAACCAGGAGTTTTCACTTCATTTTCTTTAGTCTTTAAGAACTAATAACGGTCTACCTATCCTTTCTAAAACCAGTAACTAATTGCCCCCAAAAACTTGTTGGAAAAATTTCTTCATCTGGAAACCCTAACTCTATTGTACCGCTATCTTCAGGGATATAATTGGTTTTAAAAATATAATCCCAAATACTTAAGCTAATTCCGAAATTTATGCCATTTGGTTTACCTTCTGGCAACGCTTTAACATGGTGGTATAGGTGCATTACAGAATTGTTGAAAATGTATTTTAAAGGTCCCCAAGTAATTTTAATATTGGCATGATTTAAATGCCCAATTAAAACTGCAAAAAAGTGGATAAAAAATGCTTGTTCAGGTTCTGCACCTACTAAAATCATAACCGCTAGTGTCTTCAGAGGCTTGTAGAAGATGTTTTCCATCCAATGATAACGTAAATGAGCAGCAAAACCCATTTCTTTAACAGAATGATGTACTTTATGAAATCTCCATAAAAATTCGAATTTATGCAACAATACATGTGTAAACCATTGTACAAAATCATTAAGAATAAAGAAAACAAGGATAAATACCCAAGTTGGCATTATACTCTTTTCTATTAACACAAACGATGAAGAAGTGATTCCGAAGCTATTGAAAACATTTCCTAAGATATCATACAAACCAAACAAACCAATTTGGAAAACGAAAAAATTAAGATACATATACATCCAATCTAACCAAAAATCTCTTCTGATGGCTTTTTGATTTTTTCTCCATGGAAATAGTAGTTCTAATCCCCAAACTAATAATGAGATGATAGTTAACCCCCAAAACCAGTTTTCATTCCAGGGAACATCAAATGTTATTTGTCTCCATTGGTAATTAGCCATTCCAGCTACGGTATTTGTGAAAATTTCTAAATAAGTTTCCATTTTTATTTTATGCTTCGAGAATCGTTAATTATTGGTAAATCTTGATGATAACTCCATTCTGTCCATGAACCATCATAATTTAAAACATGTGTATATCCTAATAGTTGAGTTAAAACAAAAGTAGTATGGGCAGAACGCACTCCACTATGACAATATACAAACACAGGGGCATTTTTATCAGGGCTAATATCAGTATATATTTCTTTTAGTTCTGATACAGACTTCATCTTTTTATCTCCATTATAATCAATTGCATTAGCCCAATCAATTAACTTACTTGATGGAATTCTCCCTGCTCTAAATGCTCCCTTTTTAATGTATTTCCCTTTATATTCATCAGTAGTTCTTGTATCAAGAATTACGGATTTATTTTTTATTGCATTTTTAATCTGCTCTTTAGAAGCAAATAAATCTGCATTAATTCCTTTTAATGTAAATATTGACGGAGAATTGCTTGATGTTTCTTTTGTAAAGGGCTTATTTGCGTTTTTTAACGTAGTTAAACCTCCGTTGAGCAATTTTACATTCTTGAAGTTATAATACTGTAAGACCCACCACAATCTAGCAGCATCGCACAAGCCTTTATCATCGTAAATAAGGAGTGTGTCATCATTTTCAATTCCTAACTTGCTAAATAGACTTTCTATTTGTTTCTGACTGGCTTTCATTCCGCCATACATAAATGTAGGGTCTTCAATATCACTTCTCCAGATGTGTATCGCTTTTTTAATGTGACCAGAATTGTAAGCTTCAATCTTTCTAAAATCAATGATTTTTGTAGTCTTTAACTTCGATAAAGCTTCAAACTCGTCTATTTCAATTAAATAATTTTCTACAACTTCTTGTGGTTTACAACTTACAAGTAGAAATAGTAAGCAAAAAAACGCACTACTTTTTAAGTTCATACCAATCTATATTTGTTAAACGTAGTCTTCTTCCTTTTTCTACTGGCGGATAATTCTTTACCAAATAGTCTACAATAATTTTTTGATTATCACCTAAACCCCATAAATTCTGAGTTTCTTGCATCCATTTAATGGTTGCATTCCAACGATTTGCATTCATTCTATTTTGAATGACCAGTTTAGATGAATGACAATTGGTGCAATTATTTACAACAGTCATCAATCCAACATCCTCAACAAAACCAGTTCTTATGTGAATTCCGTCAACAATTAAATCTTCGTCAACTTCTACAACCAACTCTTTTTTATCTTGAAAGATACTTAGCGTAGGATCATATATTTTTAATAATAATAATCCGACACAAACTGCCATTAAAAAAATAGCCGTGTATGCCAACCTTTCAGCTTTTTGTACTAATTTTTCATATTCGCTAGATCCTTTTTTCATTAGATTACTTTTATAGCAATTCTGTGACAGGCATTATTTAAATACCCTTTTGGATTCCAGCCTGGCAACAACATTGGTTGCGCACTTTTGTTTGAATCTGTAGCTCTTGCCCAAACTTCGTAATACCCCGCTTTTGGGAAGCTTATTTCTGCTTCAAAATGCTGCCAAGCCAAACGGTTTACAGGTTTTTCTAGCTTACATGTTTGCCATGTAGCACCAAAATCTATAGAATAGTCCATACTTGAAACCTCTAATTCGCCTGCCCAAGCATGTCCTCTAATATGTAGTGCTCTTCCTTTTTCTAGAATGGCACCAGATTTAGGGTAAGTAATTAAAGATTTAACAGGCATAGATTCAATAATCTTCATGTCTTCTTCTTTCACCTTATCTCCTGGAGCAACTGGATTTTTAGGAACACGATATGCTGTTCCTTTCATTTTAGTTCCATCATGCTCTATATTACGTATGCTGATTCTATTTATCCATTTACCCGAAACTGATGCTGGCCATCCTCCAGCAACCAATCGTAAAGGAAATCCATGCGCTAGCGGAATTTTCTTGCCATTCATTTTATAGGCAATCAATGTTTCTTCTTGTAATGCTTTGTGCATTGGAGCACCTCTAGAAATTGGTTCTTTACTTGGATCTCCACTTAAATGCGTGTCTGCAGCATGGTAACCTATATATACAGCATCACTTTTAATCCCTGCATCTTCCAATACATCCTTCAGTCTAACTCCTGTCCAAGTTGCACAACTAACCGCACCAATTGTCCATTGATTTCCTTTTGCTGGTGGATCAAATTCACTTCTACCATTTCCTCCACATTCTAATGTTAACTGATAGGTGTGTTGTTTAAATTTGGTTTTTAAATCGTTTATAGAATATGTTTTTTTACTTTTCACAGATTCTCCATCAATAACTAGTCTCCAGTTTTTTTCGTCAATCTCTGTAGGAATCAGACCATTATTCCGAATAAACATTTTACTGTTTGGAGTAATCTTATCATCTAACAAATGAGCTTTTGCCTCAATATTCCATGGTTTATCATTTAAAACAACCATTTCATTGTCTAAGTGAAATAATTTAAAGGGATCTGGTTTTTGGAGTGCTACCGGTTGATAATCTTTAAACATGTTGCTTCCAAAAACAATTTCGGTTCCAATAAGAGTAGCTAGTGAGGTTAATGTAGCTTTTTTAATAAATTTTCTTCTTTCCATTAATTAAAGACAACGTTTAGTATTTGTTGCTAAATATATTAAAATCAGATTATTTAACGGGTTCTAATTTTAGATTTAATTTTTATTCTTAATAAAAAGGCTTACATTTAAAAAAAAATTGTTAATTCTCTTAAAAAAACACCCATTGCTCTATGAAGTTTATAGTATCTATAGTCTTGCTTTTTTGCCTGCAATTTAGTTTCGCGCAAAAAAATGAAGAACAAAAAATTACGATTCAATTTAACAATATTAGTAAGTTAGCATTGTTTGATAAAATTGAGTCCGAAACCCCTTATCAATTTTATTATTTAAAAGAATGGTTAGATACCATTCCTGTATCTGGAAAATTTGTAAACGCTGATTTAGCAACAATCTTAGACAGTGTTTTAATAAATACGGTACTCAACTTTCATGTCACAAAGGATTTGAAGGTTATTATCACAAAAAACATTCTTATACATACCACAATAGCAAGTGTATTTACTAAAAAAGAAAAAAACGCTACTATTGTAATAAGTAAGCCTGTAAAAACTCAAAAACCTATTTTATATACAGACACTGGCTCTTTTCTAAAGAAAAAGCAAAAGGTAAACAAGTTAGTTAGAATTGGAAAAGAAACTAAAAACGTTACCAATAGAAAAGTGACCTTAACCGGTTATGTTTACAATACAACCACTAAAGAACCTATTTCAGATTTAGTTTTAACTATTAAGAATAAGAATGTAGTAACAGATAGTTTAGGTTTCTATAAGTTCACCTTAAACCCAGGTATTTATTCAATACGCACCAAAGCACTTGGAATTGAGAATAACACTCAAAAAGTGGTATTGTATAATAATGGAAACTTAGATTTCAATTTAGAAGACAGTTCTGAGATTTTAGACGAAGTCGTTATTGTTGCAGAAAAAGATAAAAACATTAGAGAAGTTGTTACTGGTATTACCGAATTTAAAATAGAAGAAATCAAAAATATTCCATTGGTACTAGGAGAACGAGACATCTTAAAAGTAGCGGCTTCACTCCCTGGAATAAAGACTGCTGGTGAAGGTTCTTTAGGGTATAGTGTTAGAGGTGGTAAAACAGATCAAAATCTAATTCTCTTAGATGATGCAGTTATTTATAATCCTTCTCATTTTTTCGGTATTTTCTCTGCTGTAAACCCGTTTACAACTGGTAAAGTTAAAATTTATAAAGGTAGTGCTCCAGCAGAATATGGAGGAAGACTCTCTTCAGTATTTGATATTAAAACAAAAAATGGAGACTTTGATAAATTAAAGGCAGAAGTTTCTATTGGCCCAGTTACTGGTAATATCACCGTTGAAACTCCTATTAAAGAAGGAAAATCCTCATTAATTATAGGTGCCAGAGGTACTTATTCTAATTGGATATTAAAAGCTCTTGATGATACTTCTTTAGATAACAGCTCTGCTTCTTTTTATGATATAATAACAAAATACAAACATAAGATTGATGATAAAAATGAATTGGATATCACAGCATATTATAGCTACGATGATTATAAAATAACTTCAGATTCTTTACATAGTTATAGCAATAGCTTATTCTCTGCTAAATGGAGCCATACTTTTAATGATAAAAATAATGGAAGTTTATTACTAGCAAACAGTCAATATAAATTTGACATAAATTATGAAGGTGGTGGTAATTCAGATTTTGATTTAGGATATAAGCTAAATGAAACCCATTTAAAATTAAAAATGGATTATGCATATAATGAAAAGCATAAATTTAACTATGGTCTTTCAAGTAAACTGTATGTAATCAATCCTGGTACAAAAACTCCTAAAGGGAATGCCTCAATCGTCAACCCAATAAGGGTTCAACAAGAGAAATCTTTAGAATCCGCGTTGTTTTTGAATGATAACTTTAAAGTAAATGAAAAAATATTATTAAGCTTTGGTCTTAGATATTCATTATATGCATCACTTGGAAAAGGAGAACGGAAAATTTATGAATCAGATGTACCAAAAAGTGAGGCTACGATTATTGAAACAAGAAATTATGGAAATAACGAAGTTATTAAAACCTATAGTGGATTAGAATTTAGAGCATCTGCAAGGTATAAAATAGATCCAAGCTTTTCTTTAAAAGCAAGTTACAATAGCACATATCAATACATACAAAGTTTATCTAACAACACTACCGCCTCACCTACTGATACATGGAGACTTTCTAGCTTAAATATTAAACCTCAAGAATCAACTCAAATTACCGTCGGGGCTTATAAAAACTTTGATAATGACATGTATCAGTTTAGTGTAGAAGGATATTATAAAAACTCTAAGAACATCCTTGATTACAAGATTGGTGCAGATTTATTAATTAATCAATCTGTAGAAACTGAAGTGTTACAAGGAGTTGGTAAAGCATACGGAGTTGAGTTTTTAATTAAAAAAACTAGTGGAAAATTGAATGGATGGCTGGGATATACGTATTCAAAATCACTTACAAAGTTTAATGGCGCTTTTAGTGAAGAAAGAATTAATAATGGTGACTATTTCCCTTCAAATATTGACAAACCTCATGATATTAGTTTAGTATCTAATTATAAAATGACCAAAAGATTTAGTTGGTCTTTTAACTTTGCTTATCAAACAGGACGCCCGATAACGTACCCTATTGGAAAATATACTTATAATGGAAATCAGTATGTATTTTATAGTGATCATAATAAATTTAGAATCCCTGATTATTACCGATTAGATATTGGTTTAAATATTGAAGGAAATCATAGGATAAAAAAGTTTGCTCATAGTTTTTGGAATATTTCAATATATAATGTCTTAGGAAGAAACAACCCATACTCAGTCTTTTTTGTTACAAAAGAAGGAAAAGTAAACGCTTATAAAAGCACTATATTTTCTGTACCTGTTCCTACAATTACATATAATTTCAAATTTTAATAAGAATGACTGCTAGAAAAAGAAGACCCCTTTATGCAATAGCTACGTTGTTTTTTATTACCATTCTAAGTAACTGTACAGAATCTTTTATAATAGAAGAATTTGAAAGCCCAGATAATGTACTTGTTATTGAAGCTACTATTACCAATGAAAATAAATTTCAAGAAATTTACATATCTAAAGCGTTTAAATTAACAGAAAAAGAAGCAGTTCCTGAAACAAATGCAACTGTACTAATAAAAGATGAGAATGGTTTAGTTTATACTTTTAACGAAACAACATCAGGAAAATATGTTTCTTCATCTAAGTTTAGCGCACAAACTGGAATCAATTATAATTTATTTATTACTACATCATCAGGTGAAATGTATGAGTCTAATTCAGAAAAAACCACAGCTAACTCGCAGATTGAAGATATAACTGTTCAATTAAATACTAGTCTTGATGGAAATAATGAGTTTAGATTCTATGTAAACAGTAATGACCCTACAGGAAAATCTAAATACTATCGCTATACCTATGAAGAAACATATAAAATAATAGCACCGCTTTGGACATCACGAGAAGCTGTTCTTATTAATGGTAGAGTTGAAATTCAACAAAAAGCAGATTTAAACACAAGAATTTGCTATAAAACAAATACATCAAATACAATAATTCAAACTAAAACAACAAACCTCTCTGAAGATAGAGTTCAGTTTTTGGTAAGAAGAATTCCTGTTGATGACTTTGCAATATCACATCGTTATAGTCTTTTGGTTAAGCAACATGTACAATCTTTTGAAGCCTATACCTACTACTCTATTTTAAATAAATTTTCTAATGCTTCCGACTTATTATCTCAAAACCAACCCGGTTTTTTTAGCAGTAATATTTACTCTGTATCAAATAATAACGAAAAAGTGTTGGGGTTCTTTGAAGTAACTTCAGTGTCAGAAAAAAGAGTTTTCTTTAATTATAGAGATTTTTTTGATCTTGGTAGGCCTCCATATGCAGAATCTTGCTATCAAGTAGCACCAGAAGATTTGATTGAATTAACAATTTATATTGAAAACGGTACTTGGCTTTATTTTCAAGATAATTTAAGTCCAAATGAAGCTTATCCAGGTCCTTACTTTTTTGTTTCTGAAGGTTGTGGAGACTGTACCGTATATGGTTCTAATATTAAGCCCAGCTTTTGGGTAGATTAAAAACTGCTGCTATGTTAAAGAAAATTAAATATTATTTAAAGTTTGTTGTATTAACAAGCTTCCTTTTTTATGCTTGTACTGAGTCTTTTGATATTGAATCTATTTCTTTTGAGAGTGCTCTAGTTATTGAAGCTAGTATCACTACAGATGAAAAATTTCAAGAGGTACATCTTTCAAAAGCATTTAAAATAGATGAAGATGGTCCACATCCAGAATCAAATGCTATTGTGTCTATAAAAGACGAAAATGGTATCACCTACGAGTTTTCAGAAATAACACCTGGTATCTATCAATCTAATGCAAAGTTTAGTGCAAGTGTAAATACAGTTTATCAGTTATTTATTACTACTGCTTCTGGAGAAGTGTATGAATCTAAACCCGAAAAAACTAGTAGTACCTCTCAAATAGATGATGTATATGCTACCAAAGATATTGGAGCTGATGGCTCAGAAGAATTTAGAATAAATATAGACAGTTATGATCCAACTGGAAAATCTAAATACTATAGATATACTTATGAAGAAACATACAAAATAGTTGCCCCTTATTGGTCTTCTTTAAAATTTAATATTCTTAGTAGAATACCTCCATTAGTTGAGGTTATAGCAAAAAAAGATTTAAGTAAAAAAACCTGTTACCAAACAAAAAAATCTACCTTAATTTTTCAAACCGAAACTACTGGATTAACAGAAGATAGAGTTACAAAATATGTACTAAGAAGAATTCCTGTAGATGCGTTTATTACTTCACATCGTTATAGTATTCTTGTAAAACAACATGTACAATCTTATGAAGCATATACGTATTATTCTATTTTAAATAAATTTTCTAATTCCTCTAATTTATTATCACAAAACCAACCCGGTTTCTTTAATGGAAATATTTATTCTACTTCTAATAAGGATAAAAAAGTAATTGGTTTTTTTGAAATTTCTTCTGTTTCTTCTAAACGAATGTTTTTTAATTATAGAGACTTTTTTAAATATCATAGACCACCTTACCCACAAACATGTGAAAACTATGCCCCAGAAATAAGCCCAGGTTTCGAAGAACCTCCAGTTCCTTTAATTAGGGCTATAGAATCTGGAAACTGGTTATATTTTGATATAAATAGAGTAAGAGATGAAATATTTCCAGGCCCTTATCTTTTAAAGCGCAAAGGCTGTGGAGATTGTACTGTATATGGTTCTAATATAAAACCAAGTTTTTGGATTGATTAAAAAAATAAGCTATGAAAACAAGAAAAAACTACCTCTTATTAATTTTACTCACTGTTTTTATATTTAGCTGTACAGAGGCATTTATAATTGAGCAAAATGATTTTGAAAGTGCTTTAATAGTTGAGGCAACAATTACTGATGAATTAAAGTTTCAAGAAATACAGGTGTCTAGAGCATATAAATTAACTGAAGAAGAAAATATACCTGTAACAAATGCCATTATACAAGTAAAAGACGAAAACAATACTACATTTGATTTTATTGAATCATCAACAGGAACTTATACTTCTACTAAAAAATTTAGCGCTCAAAGAAATACAAACTATCAATTGTTTATAATTACAGAATCTGGAGAAACATTTGAGTCTAAACTAGCTAAAACAAGCAGTCAATCTGTATTAAATGATGTACTGGTAAAAATTAACAAAAGTATTACTGGTGAAGATGAATTTAGGATGTATGTAGATAGCTATGATGCTACTGGGAATTCAAAATATTATAAATATACCTACGAAGAAACATACAAGGTAGTAGTTCCATTCTATTCACCTTATAAAGCAAATATTATAAATAGATATAGACCTATAATTGAAATTGTAAAAAAAACAGGTTTACCAAAGAAGATTTGTTATCAATCAAAAAAATCTAACACTATAATTCAAACAGAAACAACTGGACTTACTGAGGATAGAGTTCAGTTTTTAATAAGAAGAATCCCTATTAATGATTTTAGTATATCTCGTCGTTATAGTATACTTGTAAAACAACATGTACAGTCTTATGAGGCATATAATTATTATAAAACATTAGGTAAATTCTCAAATACTTCAAGCTTATTATCTCAAAGTCAACCTGGCTTTTTTAATGGAAATGTATATTCAACTTCTAATAAGAATAGTAAAGTAATCGGTTTTTTTGAAGTAGTATCAGTTTCATCTAAAAGAATATTCTTTAACTATAGAGATTTTTTTGATGCAGGTAGGCCACCGTATCCACAAACTTGCGAAAGTATGGCTCCAGAAATTACACATGACTATGATCCAATTGTTCCATTAGTTTTGGCATTAGAATCTGGGAAATGGATATATTATAGTGAAAACTTAAAAGTAAGTTTAATCTACCCAGGTCCTTACATTTTAAAACCAACAGGTTGTGGAGATTGTACAGTATATGGTTCTAATATAAAACCCAGTTTTTGGGTAGATTAAAAAATTAAACTATGAGAACAAAGAAAAACTACCTCTTATTAATTTTACTCACTGCTTTTACATTTAGCTGTACAGAGTCTTTTACTATAAAAACGGAGCACTTTGAAAGTGCTTTGATTATTGAAGCGACATTAACCAATGAATTGAAATACCAAGAGGTAAAATTGTCAACAACATATGCTTTAGAAGAAGATACACCAGTTTTGGAAACGGCAGCTACTGTTCAAATAACAGAAGACAATCAAACAACATATACTCTTATAGAGATAGAAGACGGCTTATATAGATCTACAGTAAAATTTAAAGCTGTACCTAATAAAGAGTATCAATTAAAAATTACAAGGTCTACTGGTGAAGCATATGAATCAAAAAAAGAAAAATTAACAGCGATCTCACAAATTGATGATTTATATATGACCAAAGAGTTAAATACAGATGGCAAAGAAGAGATTAGGTTAAATGTAGATAGTTTTGACGCAACAAATAGTTCTAAATTTTATAGATATACTTATGAGGAAACCTATAAAATTTCTTCACCATATTGGTCTGCTTACGATGCAATTTATCATTCTATTACCCCTCCTGTTGTAGACACCATTTACAATAGAAATAATTTCATCAAAAAAACATGTTATAATACAAGAATTTCAAATGAGATTGTGATTACTGAAACCACTGGATTAACTGAAGATAGGGTCTCAAAATTTATTGTAAGAAAAATTCTACCCAATAACTATATTATAATGCACAGATATAGTATCTTACTAAAGCAATTTGTACAAACAAGAGAAGCTCATAATTATTACAAAACATTAGAGAAATTCTCAAGTAGTCCTGAAAATATTTTTTCACAAACGCAACCAGGCTTTATTGAAGGGAATATATATTCAGTAACAAAAAGTAACGAAAGAGTTATTGGACTTTTTGAAGTTTCCTCTGTCTCTACTAAACGAGTGTTTTATAATTATAGTGATTTTGATCTTGAAGAAATACCAGATTACCCAGGTGGCTGTAAACCAGTAGCCCCTCAGCTTGTAGATGAGTTTGGAGAATCTATACTCATCGCTTTTATACAATCTGGACTTTGGTCATTTTATCAAATGAATCCAGATCCTATAGTTGCTGGTGTAAGCGGTCCATATTCAATGGTCAAAAATGATTGCAATGATTGTAGAATATATGGAACTACAGTAAAACCAAGTTTTTGGATTGATTAATTGAATATTAATGCTAAAGAAACCTACATATAACCATTATTTAAGCATTGCTTTATTAGCAAGCTTACTGTTATATGCATGTACAGAACCATTTGAAATTGAACAAAATGAGTTTGAAAATGCTATAGTAGTAGAGGCTACAATTACTAATGAAGTGAAATTTCAAGAAGTAAAAATTTCTAACTCTACACTATTATCAGATGATTTTATTACTCCAGAAACAAATGCAATTGTTTTAATTAAAGATGAAAATCAAAACACCTATGAGTTTAGTGAATCATCACCTGGTTTGTATACATCTAGTTTGAAATTTAGTGCACAGTTTGACATGAATTACCAATTATTTATTACCACATCAACAGGTGATGAATATGAATCAAAACTAGCAAAAACTACTAGTCAGTCTACAATTGATGAGGTTTCTGTGAAATTAAACACGAATAGTAATGGTAGTGACGAATTTAGATTATTTGTAAATAGTTTTGATGCTTCTGGAGAATCTAGGTATTATAGATATACCTATGAGGAAACCTATAAAATAGTTGCTCCTAACTGGGATTCTTTACAAGCCGTAGTCTTACCAACAGAGCCAATTAAAACAATTGATATTGTCCTAAAAACTGATTTTGACACAGAAGTTTGTTATCAAACAAAAAAATCTAATGCTATTATTCAAACAAGTACTAAAGATTTAATTGAAGACCGAGTGCAATTTGCTGTTAGAAAAATACTCGCTGATGATTTTATTATTTCTGAACGTTATAGCATTCTCGTGAAACAATATGTACAATCATACGAAGCCTATACTTATTTTTCAATTTTAAATAAGTTTACGAATTCATCAAGTCTATTATCTCAAAGTCAGCCAGGCTTTTTTAATGGAAATATATATTCAACATCAAATAAAAACAATACAGTAATCGGTTTTTTCGAAGTAGCTTCTGCAACTTCTAAAAGGGTATTCTTTAATTATAGAGATTTTTTTGCTACTGGCCGTCCAAGATATATTGAAAAGTGTGGTTTTTTTGCCCCTACTAATGATATTAATGAGCAAAGAACTTCTACAGAATTGGTTGACGCAATAGAATCAAATGGTTGGTTGTTTTTTGCAAACAATGATAATCCAACCGACATATTACCTGGTCCATACATTTTAACACAAAAAGAATGTGGTGATTGCACAGCATTTGGAACAAATATAAAGCCAAGTTTTTGGTTAGAATAAACATATAATAAATTTAAATACATGAAAAAGAATCAAATTTTTGTTACAATCCTATTCCTAGTTTTTATAAAAATTCAAGGACAAGTTAGTGTTAGTAAAAAGTTAATCTCAACCTATAGTAATGTTGACATAGAAAATATATTTATACAACAGAACTCAAACACTCTTTTTTCTGGTGAGCAATTACTATATAAGGTCTATTGTTTGAACCCAGACAATTCACAAGGAATCAGTAAGATTGCCTATGTAGAACTTATAGATGAAAATAAAAACAGTTTATTCAAACATAAAATTCGTTTAAACGCAGCTACTGGAACAGGAGATTATATAATTCCGTTTACTCTTTCTTCAGGGAATTACAAATTGATAGCCTACACACAATGGATGCGAAATGCAGGTGCTACAACCTTTTTTCAAAGTGATGTAGATATTATCAATCCATTTATAGCAGATAAAATAGTGGTTACAGAAGGTGATATTGCAAAGACAAATTCATTAATTACAAATAGTACTTCAAAAGACATTGCTCTTAAACTTCAAAAAACAACCTATACTAAAAGAGAAAAAATAACTTTGAATATTCAAGCTTTAAACAATGAATCTTCTTTTGGAAACTATACATTATCAATCAGAAAAGTAAACCAATTTGCTCTTCCAGAAAAGTCGACTGTAATAAATTACAAAAATCAATTTAAAAATTCTACCATTCAGTTTTCAGAGCAAAATAATAGTTATATAGTATATCCACCAGAAATTAACGGAGAATTAATAACAGGAATTGTTTCTAAAAACAATAAGCCTGTTGCAAATATTAAGGTTGCCTTATCAATTCCTAGTAAAACATTTGTTTTTAAAACGGCTAAGACAAATAAATTTGGAGTATTCTATTTTGATTTAAACAATGCTTATGCGGGTGACAATGCTATTATTCAAGTTAGTGATAATAAAAAGGAAAAATACACAATAAAGTTAACCAAAAGTGCAACGTTTGATTATTCAAACTTAACTTTTCATAAAATTAAGTTGAGTCCTAAAGAGTTTGATTTTATTAAAAGTAAAAGTGAACATGTACAAATTGAAAATGCATATAGAACGGTAAAACAAGACAGTGTTTATAGTACCAAACCCAAAGTGTCTTTTTATAATTTAGATTACAACTATGTTTTAGATGATTTTAAGAGGTTTCCTTCTGTTAAAGAAACTATTGTTGAAGTTGTTGATCATACCTGGATTACAACAAAAAGAGGCAAGCATACATTTTATGTAAGAGATTATAAATCTACACGAAAAGAAGGCATATTACCCTTAATTTTAATTGATGGAATCTTAGTTCAAGATCACCAAGTTTTATTTGATTATGATATCAAAAAAATAAAAGCAATAGGTGTTATAACAGACAAGTTTTTATTTGAAAACCACTTATATGGTGGAGTTGTTTCTGTTGAAACTTTTAATACAGATTATACACCTATTACAAAAGGGGCTTACTTAAAAGAGTTTAAATTGATGAAACCAATTGATGAGAAAAAATATTTTGAACAGTCTTATCAAGATAAAGAACAATTCAAAAACATCCCAGATTTCAGGTCTCAGTTATTGTGGAATCCTAATTTAACTATAAATTCTAAGGAGTCAGAAATTTCATTTTATACTTCAGATAACCCAGGTACTTATGAAATAAAACTTGTTGGGTTTACCTACAAAGGCGAACCAATTACTGTTACAAAAACCATTACTATAAAAGAATAGAACCTTAGCAATTATTTATTATTCTTACTAGAATTGATAAAGTAAACTCCTACTAATAAAATAGAGGCAGCAATAATTGATTGTAAAGTGATTTTTTCATCTAACACATACCATCCTAAAAGCATGGCAATTAATGGATTTACATAAGAGGAAGTTGCTACTTTTTCTGGTGCTACTTTTTTTAATAAAAAGTTAAATGATGTAAAGGCTATGATGCTTCCAAAAATGATTAAAATAATCATTGAATTTAATGTGTTTGGTTGCCAATCAAATGGAGATGTCCATGTTTCTCCTATTATCAGACTAAAAATAGATAATAGGATTCCCCCACATAACATCTGATATCCAGAATTCACAAAATAGTTTTTATGTAAATCTGCTATGGAAACAAAGATGCTTGCAGACGCCCAACTTACAATACAAGTGGCTATCATTAACACACCCAACAGGCTGTTCTCTCCAGTAGTTATTTCTTGCTGACTAACCAATAAATAGATACCAACAAAACCCAATAGAACACCAAAAAGTGCCATATTTTGAATTTTCTTCTTGTATACAATCCTCATTATCAACAAAACAACTAATGGCAAAGAAGACGCTTCTAAAGCAGCAAAACCTGTATCTACATACCTCAATGCCCAAACAAACACACCGTTTCCATAAGCTAAAAACAGAAAGCCTGCTAAAACATTATTTAGCAATTGTTTTTTAGTAATGGTTAAAGGTATTTTTAAAAAGGCTGCAATGATAAAAATGATAATACCTGCAAGTATAAATCTAATTGAAGATAAAAATAATGGTGGTATCTCTGTAACCGCAATTTTATTCAACAAATATGTTGATCCCCAAATTATATAAATAGCAAAAAATGCTACTATAATAAGTATAGTTTCTCTGGTTAACTTCACTCTTAGTTCATAATTTATTTATTCCTCTGGAGGTCTACCGTGAATTTCTTCAAACATTTTATCAAAATTGCTACGTAAAAACAATCTTAATTTTGTTCTATAATCATTCTTTAACCAATCCATAAAGTTATGTGTGCTTTTTGCAATACATCTAGAATAACGTTGCAATCTAAAGTCGATATCATCTCCTAACTTTTTAGATAGGTCTAGTGCGTCATAGATATCTTCACTATTTTCTATACAGATTTTAGCATGGTGTACCAATGATTTTTCTAAAACAACTTTAGTAGATTCTCTATTTTTTATAGCATCCAAATAAGTTTGCTTTACATCAAAAGAAATGTCTTTAGAGTTTGCAAACTCTTCTCGTAAAGCATCTGGCATTTCATAACCAAAAGTATCTTCTAACTCTTCATCATTCAATAATTTCTCTAAATAGAAATTTGGAGATCTAAATATTTGCTGCCAATCAAGATCTGCTCCCCAAGGACCAAATCTGTGAAAGTTATTTCCTAAATCAATAATATTAAAATGCGTTTTGTTTTTTAAAATTCTTGACCCTCTACCAATCATTTGATAGTATAAAGTCAATGATTTTGTAGCCCTGTTTAAGATGATTGAATCTACAGTAGGCTCATCAAAACCAGTGGTTAAGATACTAACCGATGTTAAAATGGCGCTTGGAGTTTCTTTAAACCATTTTAAAATAGAAGCTCTTTCTTTTTTACTAGCTGTATTATCTAAATGTGCAACGGGATAACCAGCCAATCTAAAAGTTTCATATACATGAATTGATGTATTAATTCCGTTATTAAAAATTAATGTCTTCTTTCCTTTTGAGCGTTCTTCATAAGCTTGTAATAGTTTACCAAGCATTAACGTATTTGAATATAAATCTTCAGAAGACTTTACAGTGTAATCTCCATTAGATCCAACTACTAATGAAGTCAGTCCAACATTGTATGAAAATACTTTTGCTCTCGCTAAGAAATTATGATCTATAAGTGACTCAATTGTTTCTCCAACAATCAATTCATTATAATTATCTTTCATCGGTAATTTAATGTTAGAACTCAAAGGAGTTGCTGTAACACCCAAAATAAAAGACTTCTCGAAGAATTTAAAAAGTTTTGTAAAAGAATTATAATGCGCCTCATCAATAATTACCAAACCAATATCAGAAATATCTAATTTATCATCATTTAAACGATTATTTAGCGTTTCAACCATGGCAACAAAACAAGAATATTCTGATTGATCATCTAAATTAGCGGTACTATCAACCACCTTATTAGCAACACCAAACTCACCAAGCATTCTAGACGTTTGTCTACACAGTTCTATTCTGTGCGTCATCACTAATACTTTCTTTTTATGATGCTTTAAATACTGTCTAACCATTTCAGAAAAAATCACTGTTTTCCCACCACCAGTTGGTAGTTGATATAACAAGTGATAATCTTCTGGAGCATCTTCAAAAAGGGTAAATATTTTGTTGATCGCTCCTTTCTGATAACTGTATAAATCTTTACCAGTTTTGCGTTCTTCTAATTCTGTAGTTACAGTAATATCTGACATATATTTCTAATAAATGGAAGCTGCAAAAGTACGTAGTTTTCTAGGTTTTATAATAGGAAAAAGCTAAAAACTTTCCGAAAAATTCTTTCTCTCAAGATTTATAATTTGTTAAAAATTAAGATTTTACCTATATTGTAGTTCAAATAACTATTAAAAATTAATTTATGACTGATTCAACAAACAAACCAAATGCAGTATTTTGGGTAGTAGGTATTCTTGCCTTAGTATGGAATGCAATGGGTGTAAATGCCTATGTACAACAAGCTTATGATACAGAAGGTCATCGAGCACAATTTGTAGATAAGCCAGAACTTTTGGAGCTTACAAATAACCTACCTAGTTGGTACACAGCAGTTTTTGCAATTGCTGTATTTGCTGGAGCTTTAGGATGTATCTTTATGCTGATGAGAAAGAAAACAGCGAACTTTTTATTAAAACTATCTTTTGCTGCAGTATTAATACAAACAATAAATAATTTGTTTTTTACAGGAACTCGAGAATTCTATGGTGCCTTTGAATATAGCATGTTAGCTGCAATAGCAGTGATCGCTTTCTTTTTAGTGAAGTATGCTAAAAAGGCAACAGCAAATGGTTGGTTGTCATAACTCTAATCAACAATAAACTTATAAATCACCTAAGAGATTAGGTGATTTTTTTATTCAAAAAACAAGGCTAAAAATTCTGCTACACAAGCAGGTTTCTCCTCACCATTTATTTCAACAGCACAAGAAAAAGTAACCTTCACGCCTAGTTTATGTGTCTCAATATTTTGTATTGAGCTTTTCAATCTTACATTACTATTTACAGGGACAGGATTCATAAAACGAACATAGTTTAATCCGTAATTCAACCCCATTTTTACGCTCTGTATTTGAACCATATCTCCTAAGAATTTTGACAATAAAGCAACAGACATAAAACCATGGGCAATGGTACTTTTAAAAGGAGATTCTTTTTTTGCACGCTCAACATCTACATGTACCCATTGTCTGTCAAAAGTAGCATTGGCAAAATCAGTAATCATTTCTTGAGTAATAGTAATCCAATCAGAGGTTGGTAACTCTTCCCCCATCATACTTCTAAACTCTTCTATGTTTTTAAATACCAAAGCTTCCATTTTAATATAAGTTATATAGGTTTCTGTGAAGATAAAATTAATTTAGCACCAAATGAAAAGGCTTTAACAATACTTTTCCTTTTTTATAAAATCCTATTTTAAAATAAATGATTAGTTTAGTTGAAAAATTATAATCATGAAACAACTAACACTTTTATTTCTATTTATTAGTCTGACAGTCAGCGGACAAAGCAATCCAAAATGGATGCGATATTCTTCCATATCTCCAGATGGGTCTCAAATTGCTTTTACCTATAAAGGAGATTTGTATAAAGTTTCAGCAACTGGTGGTGACGCTGTGCAATTGACGTTTCATAAAGCACATGATTATATGGCTGTTTGGAGTAAAGATGGGTCTAAAATTGCTTTTGCTTCTAATCGATATGGAAACTTTGATGTTTTTGTTATGGCAGCAAAAGGCGGTGCTGCAACACGACTTACGTTTCATTCGGCAAACGAAAAGCCATTTTCTTTCTCATCAAACAATAAGGATATCCTCTTCGCTACAACTCGACAAGATGATGTAAAACACAGACAATATCCAACTGGTTCTCAACCAGAATTGTATAGTGTTCCTGTTAAAGGCGGGAGAATTTCACAAGTTTTTACGATTCCCGCAGAATATGTTCAGGTCTCTAAGAATGGTAGAACCATGGTCTATCACGATAAAAAAGGTGGAGAAAACGAATTTAGAAAGCACCACACCTCTTCTATTACAAGAGACATTTGGACCTATGATAGCAAAACAAAAAACCATAAAATGATTACTTCTTTTAAAGGAGAAGATAGACAACCCGTTTTTAGTACTGATGAAAAAAGCATCTACTATTTAAGTGAAAAAAGTGGCACTTTTAACGTGCACAAACTTTCATTAAACAATCCAAGTCAGTCTCAACAAATCACTAATTTCAAGCTACATCCAGTACGTTTTTTAAGTGTTGGTAACGGTGTTATTTCTTTTGGATTTGACGGTGAATTATATACTATGAAAGAAGGTGAAAAACCTTCTAAAGTAAACGTAAAAATTACCACACAGAATATAGATAACAGCGATAAGTTTATTTCTATCAATGGAGGAATCCAAGAAATGGCTATTTCTCCTAACGGAAAAGAAATTGCTTTTATAGCAAGAGGAGAAGTTTTTGTAACTTCAGTAGATAAATCATTTACAAAAAGATTGACTAATACTCCAGAAAATGAGCGTTTTGTAACTTGGGGTCCTGAAGGAAAATCTGTTGTATATAGTAGTGAACGTAATGGAAAATGGAGCATTTACAAAACAGAAAAACTACGTAAAGAAGAGCCTTTCTTCTATGCTGCAACATTGATTAAGGAATCTGTTGTACTAGAAAACAAGTTCGATAATTACTTGGCTCAATATTCGCCAGATGGTAAAAAACTAGCCTATGTAAAAGGGCGAAGAACGTTGAAAGTAATCGACTTAAAATCAAACAAAGAAACCACCTTACTTACACCAAAAGATCTATTTCATATGAGAGATGGAGATCAAAATTTCACATGGAGTCCAGATAGTAAATGGCTATTGGTAGGCTGGGGAAAAACACTAAGTAACGGCGAGGTTTTATTAATGGCTGCAGATGGTTCTAAACGTGTAAACTTAAACGAAAGTGGATACTACGATTACAGCCCAAAATGGGTAAATGGTGGTAAGCAGATGATTTGGTTTAGCAATAGAAACGGACTCAAATCATACGCTACAAGTGGGCAATCTCAAAGTGATGTATATAGCATGTTCTTTACGCAAGATGCTTGGGATGAATTCAATTTGAGTGATGAAGACTTCAAACTAATGAAAGCGATTAAAGAAGAAGCTAAAAAAGCCAAAGAGAAAGCTGAAAAAGACGATAAAAAATCGAAAGACAAAAAGAAAACTGACAAGAAAAAGACAGATAAAAAGAAAAGTCCTACTCCACTTACATTTGATTGGGACAATATGAAAGACAGAACCAAACGGTTAACAATTCATTCTTCTAGCTTAGGTGATGCTGTATTGTCTAAAAAAGGAGATGTCTTATATTACTTATCAAGATTCGAAGGAAGAGCAAACCTTTGGAGTACAAATTTAAGAACAAGAGCTACCAAAATGGTCTTAAAATTAAATGCTGGTGGTGGAAGTTTGCAATGGGATAAAGAGAAGAAAAACTTATACTTATTAAGTAGTGGTAAGATTTCTAAAATCACTCCTACTGGATGGAAACAAAAAAGTGTAAAAATTAAAGGAGAAATGCAATTTGATGAAGCTTCAGAAAGAATTGCAATGTTCAATCATGTTTGGATTCGTACAAATGCTATTTTCTATGAGCCAACTTTTCATGGTATCAACTGGAAACAGATGAAGAAAGAATATCAAAAGTATTTACCACATATTGGTAATGGACATGAGTTTTCTGAAATGTTATCAGAAATGTTAGGAGAGCTAAATGTATCTCATGCCGGTTCAGGTTATAGAGGCAGCAGTGTTTCTAATGCAGATGCAACAGCATCTTTAGGTATTTTCATGAATTACAAACATAAAGGAGACGGAATCTTAATTGATGAAATTATCAAAGGTGGTCCTTTAGATAAAGCAAAGTTTAAGATTAAAGCCGGAATGCTAATTCAGAAAATCAATGGTGAGACAATTGACAAAAACCAAGATGTTGCTAAATACTTAAACAGAAAGAGTGGTAAATTTATGTTGTTAGACATTTTAGACCCTCGAACTAAAAAAACACTAACCATTACCGTAAAACCAATTTCTATAGGAGCAGAAAACAACTTATTATATAAAAGATGGGTAAAGACAAATGCAAAGGAAGTTGAAAAAAGAAGTAACGGTCAGCTTGGATATGTACATATTCCTGGAATGGGAGATGGACCTTATAGAAGTATTTACCAAGATATGATGGGGAAATATGCAGATAAAAAAGCAATGATTATTGATACACGTTTTAATGGCGGTGGAGATTTAGTGGCAGATTTAGCAATGTTCTTTACAGGTACTCAATTTATTACTTATGAAACAGAAGCTAAAGTTGTGGGAGGAGAACCAACTTCTCGTTGGACAAAACCTACACTGTCTATTTTTAATGAAAGTATGTATTCTGATGGTCATTGTTATGCGCAAGGATACACCGATTTAAAAATAGGAAAAACGGTAGGAATGCCAGTCCCAGGAACTTGTAGCTTTGCAGGCTGGGAAGGGTTACCAAACGGTTCGTATTGGGGAGTTGTTCCTATCAGCGCAAAGAACAAAGCTGGTGAGTGGATGGAAAACAATCAAACAAATCCTTTAATTCAGGTAAAGAATATGCCTGGTGTTGTCGATAAAGGAAGAGATCAGCAATTAGAGCGTTCTATTAGAGAATTGTTAAAAGACATAAAGTAACTAACAGTAGTTTACACGTAAAAAAAACGCTAGAATATTTTCTAGCGTTTTTTTTATTTTACTTTTCCGAAGAGATCATCTTTAATTTTGGGCAATTCTAAATGATACTTCACTGCTAATGATCTAATAAGTATCACAGTTACTATAGTTGCTATAAACTGTACGTTTTCTGGTAACTGAAAATGGTTGGTCACTAAATATATTGTTCCACCAGCTAAACATGCAGAAGCATAAATTTCTTTCTTAAAAATTAAGGGCACTTCATTGGTCAATACATCACGTATCACTCCGCCAATTACTGAAGAAACCATTCCCATTACCACGGCAATAAAAGGATGTAAATCATAAGACAAGCCTTTTTGAGTTCCTAATAAGGTAAATACACCAATACCAATAGTATCAAATAAAAACATGGTTTTACTTAAAGGTGCAATTTTACTTTTAAATAAAAAAGTGAATACCACAGCGGCCATAATCGTCCAGATGTAATTTAAATCGCCAATCCAATTAATAGGATGTGCATTTATCAAAACATCACGTGTCATTCCGCCACCTACAGCGGTAACAAAAGCAATAATAATCACTCCAAACAAATCGAAATCTTTCTTAGAAGCTACTAACGCTCCAGAAACTGCAAAAGCAAACGTTCCGATGATATCTAAAACGTAAATTAAATCCATTTTTTAAAATGAAATCTCTGTAAATTTGATATTTAAATCTTTTTGAATCTTATGAACTTGTTCTAATTCATAAGGCAATACTAAGGCCAAAGAAAATCCTGTTTTCCCAGCTCTTGCAGTTCTTCCACTTCTATGTGTGTAATATTCTAATTGCTCTGGTAATTGATGGTGTATGATAAATGCTAAGTTATTTACATCAATTCCTCGTGCAGAAACATCGGTAGAGATTAAACATTGACAGTCTCCTTTTTTAAAGATACGCATGGCTCTATCACGCTCTTTCTGTTGCATGTTTCCTTCTAATGCTTCTACAGAAAAACCTTCTTCTTGTAGTTGCTCCGTTAAATTTTGAGTTCCAGCTTTAGTTCTACAAAAAATAATTCCTCTATCATTAGGTCTTTTCTCTAAAAACTTAATAATTAAATTGGTCTTATCTTTTATTGTAGTTTTTATATACTGATGTGAAATATTTTCATTCACCAAGCTATTTTCATTCACAGCAATTCGAATGGCACTTGGGCTCATGTATTTTTTAATGATCTTCTGAATCTCTTCTGGCATGGTTGCCGAGAATAACCAAGTATTAGAATTACCGTCTGTATATTTTAATATTCTATTCAAGTCTAGTTTGAAACCCATGCTCAACATCTCGTCAGCTTCATCCAACACTACTGTTTTTACACTTTTAAGGTTTACTTCTCCACGCTCAATCAAGTCAATCAATCTCCCTGGAGTAGCCACAATAACATGTGTAGTTCTTTGTAAATTTTTAATTTGTCTGTCTATTTTTTCTCCACCATACACAGCTTCACAGAAAATTTGCTCTTCTGAGTGTTTTGTGAATTTAAATAGTTGCTTTTTTATTTGTTGTACCAATTCTCTTGTTGGCGATAAGATCAACGCTTGTACAGCATTATTAGAAAGATCTATTTGATGTAATATTGGCAAACCAAAAGCTGCAGTTTTACCAGTACCTGTTTGCGCCAAACCAACTAAATCTGTTTCTGTTGATAATAAAACAGGAATAGTTTTTTCTTGAATCTCTGTTGGAGTAGTAATTTTTAACTCTTTTAAAGAGGCGATAAAATCGTTATGAACTCCTAAATCTTTAAATGTAGACATATGCTTATTTTGAAAGTGCAAATGTACGCCTATTTACCAACTTTTAATACTTTTAAAACACTTTCTGTTATTCTTGCTGGCCTCAAGGTTTTTGCATGTAGCATACACCAAGTTGTTGCTGCTTTCGCCAATAAAACGCTGCCTTTGTAAATCTCTACATGACGAATAGAAGTCACACCTTTAGTTTCGCCAACCCATGTTTTAAACGTAATTTCATCACCCAAAACTGCTTGACCTCTATAATCAATTTCATGACGTGTAACCACCCAAACAAAATTCAAATCAGGACAGTTTTTTGTTAGATCATTCCAATGTTTGATAGAAATATCTTGAATCCATTGTACATAGACAACATTGTTTACATGGTCTAAGGTATCTAACTCGCTTTTAACAACAATATGGCTATAAGTAAATATATTTTTGGTTGTGTTCATTGTGCTATTTATGTCGCAAAAATACATAAATATAAATGTCATTTCGTAGGATTCATACGGAATACATTAATTAGCATTTCATTATGAAGAGATTTCTCAAAGTTTATCTTGAACAAAGTCGAAAGACTTAATACTTCGCGCTGTCAAAATGACAACACAATTCTTATTTTAATTCCTTACGAGCAACAACCTTAAAGAAATCTTAAAGTTTTGTGAAACGAACATTCTTTAACATTTCTTTCGGAAAATAGTCATTAGAAAGAATGCATCTTTGGAGCAACCAAAAACCCCGAATGAACAAAATAGCCAACGAGTTAGGTACAGAAAAGATTAGCAAACTGCTTATAAAGCAAGCTGTGCCTGCGTCTATCGGAATTTTAGTCATGTCTTTAAACATGATTGTTGATACTATTTTTGTAGGAAGATGGATTGGCATTATGGCCATTGCAGCCATTACAGTAGTCTTGCCTATTGCGTTCTTTATTTCTTCAATTGGAATGGGAATTGGAATTGGAGGTAGCTCAATTATTTCTAGAGCTTTGGGTGCAAAAAAATTCGACACCGCTTTTAAAACCTTCGGTAATCAGATTACATTAACAATTGGTTTATCTGTTTTATTTGTTTTTCTAGGAACGTATTTTTGTTTTCCAATTTTACAATTATTTGGCGCCAATGGCGATATTGTGATTCCGGCTACAGAATATTTTCATGTGGTTATTTACGGAGTGCCTTTTTTAGCATTTGCGATGATGGGAAACCCTGTAATTAGAGCAGTTGGTCAGCCTAAATTTGCGATGTACGCAATGATCATTCCTGCAATTGTTAATATTATTTTAGATATTATATTTATAAAATTCTTTGGCTGGGGAATGTACGGTGCTGGTTTGGCAACTACCATTTCGTATGCTACAAGTGGTTTGTTTATTTTAGGCTTCTTTTTATCATCAAAAAGTAGTTTACGCATTTATATCAAAAACTTTGTGCTTGATTTTAAAATTGTAAAAGAAATCATTTCTTTAGGTGGAGTTACCATTGTACGACAAGGAACCATCAGTATCTTAATTATTATTCTAAACTACACCCTCTTTAAATATGGTGGTGAAGTTTCTATTGCAGTCTACGGAATCATCAACCGAGTAATGATGTTTGCCTTATTCCCTGTATTGGGAGTTACCCAAGGCTTCTTACCTATTGCTGGCTTTAATTATGGTGCAAATGATGCCAAACGCGTCAAAGAAACTATTAAAACTGCCATTCTCTACGGAACTGGCGTTGCCTTATTAATTTTTGTAGGAATTGTATTGTATCCAGAAGCAATCGTTGGTGTCTTTACAGAGGATAAAGAATTGCTTAGCAAAACACCCAATGCATTATTAATCGCTTTCTTAGCAACACCTGTAATCACAGCCCAACTTATTGGTTCTGCGTATTTTCAAGCTGCAGGAAAAGCATTGCCAGCATTGTGCTTAACCTTATTAAAACAAGGAGTCTTTTTAATTCCATTGGTCTATATTTTACCAAAGTATTTCGGAATTAACGGCGTTTGGATGTCCTTTCCTATTGCTGATATATTAGCTACGAGTATTACCGTTTTATACCTTAGAAGAGAACTAAAAAAGAACATGGTGAGTTAATTTCTTCTTTTATTCAACGAAATCCGTACAACGAGTAGCTTATAATCCTGCACATAACAACAATCCCCAAATTAAAACACCAAATGAAACTAAAAATAATACTATGCATGCTGCTATATACTTCGGTAGCATTTTCTCAGACTTTTAAAACGGTACAAATTGATTCTAAAATTTTAGACAAAAACAGAGAAATACAAATTTTTCTTCCCAAAGGATATCAGTCTTCCACTAAAGAATACCCAACATTGTACGTGCTAGACGGTCAAAATTATTTTTATTATGGTGTAGGTTTCCAACAGGCTTTTAATTGGCGTGATAGAGCTCCTGAGTTTATCGTTGTAGGAATCAATACAACCAATTGGAGCCAACGAAGAATTGATTTTAAATCAACAAAATACGAATTGAAATTCAGGGATTTTATAGAGCATGAAGTATTTAAATATGTAAACCAACACTACAGAACAAATACAGATCGTATGGTTTTTGGCTGGGAAGATACTGGAGACTTTATTCTTCACACCTTAGTTGATAAACCAGAACTGTTCTCTGCTTATTTTGTGGCAAGTGGAATCAACTGGAATCGTGATGTTCTAGAACAATTCACTTCAACATCATTCAAAAAAGAGAAATATTTATACTTTGGGCTTAGTGCATCTGAAACATGGTCAACGAAAAACTTTAATGCATTTTCAAAAGCATTGAAAGAAAAAACACCTCACAATTTAAGGTGGGAAAGCAATCCGCTTTTGAATGAAGATCATTGGTCTACACCCTATCAGATTATTTACAACGGAATTAAGAACTATTATAAATCGTATGTTCCTCTTAAACTTGCTTCATACAAAGATTATAAAGACGCTGGCGGTTATCAATATGTGGTTGACTTTTATAAAAAATACGGTCAGAAATATGGAATTTCTTCAGACATCCATTTCAGAACAAAAATAAACCTCTTGCGAATTGCCATGAGAGCAGATGCCTACACAGAGTTTACATTTTTAATCCATAAACTAGAGTATTTTCTAATAGATTATATACGTGACTTTAGATATGTAAATTATGGAGAATTTTATTTAAAACATGGCAATACAACTGCTGCTTTTAAACTCTTAGAAAAAGGCATAAAAGACTATCCTTGGTCTGCTAGAGTCTTTAATTGTTATGGTGATGTGTATAAAGCAATGGGAGATTTTAAAAATGCCCGATTGATGTATCAAAAAGCAATCGAACTGACCGAGGAATATACCCAAGGTAGTTTAAAAAAATATCAACAGAACCTCGCGTCCGTTCAAAATTAATTTGGAGAAATACAACCCAGTTTAAAACTTTAACATTTCTTTTTAGTGCCAGATTTAAAAAATGAACTACCTTTGAAACGTTCATTCCAGTTAAAATGCCAAAAGTAGAAACATTTAACAAAGAGTTGGTACTCAAAAAAGCCACTGAAGTCTTTCATACAAAGAGTTATAGTTTAACTTCTATGCAAGATTTGGTAGATGCTACTGGGCTAAATCGCTCTAGTATTTACAATACTTTTGGGAGTAAATTAGATTTGTATATGGATTGCCTACGTTCATACCAATCGGAAGCTCACGGTAAGATTCAAAAAATTATGAAGCAAGCTAAAGGAACAAAAGAAACTTTAGAAGCCATCTTTTTATTGAATGTTGTTAAGAGTACAAACGGTACAGACAATGGCTGTCTGATTAATAACTGTACTACTGAAATGGCCAATCAGGAAACAGGAATCAATCAATTTTTATGCAATAACCAGCAAAACATGGTCCAGTTATTTCAATCTTTGGTAGCACAAGGACAAGAAGAAGGAGTTTTTAATACCACACAAACACCCACCGCGTATGGTGTGTATTTATTAAACGCTTTTCAAGGATTAAAAGTAAGCGGCATTTTATCGAAAGATCACAAACAATTAGAAAGTGTAGTATACACTACCCTTTCAGTACTAAATTAATTTTTTTTAATCACGTTTGGAACGAACGTTTCAAATAAAAACAAACAAAACATGAATACATTGAAAAACAAAGTAGCCGTGATTACAGGCGCAAATAGCGGAATAGGATTAGCAACTGCAAAACTATTTTTAGAAAACGGAGCAAAAGTAGTTTTAGCAGGACGACGAGCAGAAGCATTAACTGAAGCAACCAACCAATTAACAGGAGACTTTACCTCGTTTGTAGGTGATGTTTCCAATGAAGAAGACAATATTCGTTTGATTAAAACAGCAACAGATGCTTATGGTAAGATTGACATCTTATATTTAAATGCAGGTGTTGCACCCGTTGCACCTGCTACAGACATTACAGCAGCGCATTATACAGAAGTATTTGATGTAAACGTAAAAGCCCCCATCTTAACTGTAAAAGAAGCTTTACCACAGATGAATGATGGTGGATCAATTTTATTTACCACCTCTATTGTTAGTCAAAAAGGATTTGATGGTTTTGGAGTGTACTCTGCTAGTAAAGGTGCCTTACGCTCCTTTGCAAGAGTATTAACAAGCGAAGTAAAAACAAGAGGAATTCGTGTAAATAGCATTGCACCAGGACCAATTGAAACGCCTATTTATGGTAAAATGGGCTTACCAGGAGAAGTAGTAGAAGAATTAGGAAAAGGCTTTGCACAAGCAGTACCGTTGGGACGTTTTGGTAAAGCTGAAGAAATTGCTGCTACTGCCCTATTCTTAGCTTCTGATGCAGCCTCATTTATTAACGGTGTAGAAATTGAAGTTGATGGCGGCCTGAGCCAGATCTAATTTTTTTAAGATTTCTTTTTAAAGTGGTTGGGGTTTCTCAGCCACTTTTCTTTTTGTAAAACAGGTGCTTCTACCTGTTCTTTTTAGTTGGCGATGGTATTTACGGGCTTCCGCATCTGCACTAATTAAAGTAGGGTCGTTCTAATTACAAAAGCAATTGACCATTCAAGTTGAAGGCTAATTATTTCTAAACCGGGACAAATTATAACATAAACTTAACAGCTTCTTTTCTTAACTTGGCAAACAAATAGACTGTTATTTATAGCCTGTTATAAACTCTCTATACAACTGTTAAGTAAACATCAAACTGCACCGAAATAGCCTACACAATTATGGTAACAATTAATTTCAGATTATAAAAATGCTCAAAAATCAGAACCCATTGCAATTGATATTCATATTCATAATCGTTTGTCAAAGTTGCACAACAAATACTCCTTCTTATTTCAACCAAATACTCCCCAATAATACTCCCATATTATTTGCTCCTGATGTAGTAAACACCAAAAATATAGAGTTGAATGTTGTTTTTAATGCATCTCATTCAGAAATGTTTTTTTCAAGAATTGTAAACGGCAGTTTTGTCATTCATCATTCAGAATTAATTAATGGAATTTGGGCACCTACTCAACCAATTCAAATGTATCCAGACAGTATTTCGATTTCTGTTGCATGTGACCCTACAATTACACAAGATGGCAATACCATGTATTTTCTTGGAGTAGACCCCAAAAATTACTCTAATGATGTAAACCCAGCTGCATTATATCGGATTCCTCCAGATGTTTATATGAGTAAAAAAGTACATGGAAAATGGCAAATTGCCTCAAAAGTAGAAGCCCCTGTTTCTACAGAGCATGTAGAATCCTATCCAATTGTTGTTGCAGATGGAAGTTTATACTATCTGTCTATCCGATCAAGAAATGCTCATGGAAGAGGCATTCGTAGAGCTCAGTATTTGGGAAGTGGAAAATTTGATATACCAGTGGATGTTAGTCCAGCCGTAGTAAAAAATACTGGAAGCACCTACATAAACCCTAATGAGGAGTATTTAATATCGAGCTATGGAAAAGGGTTTAGAGTTTCGTTCAAAAATAATAATAAATGGCAAGCACCGATTAATATTAAACTCCCTTACGAAGATGGTTGGGTGTATTACTGTCCATACATGTCTCCAGATGAAAAATATTTTTTCTTTTCAAGAAGGTATTATGGTTCTGATAAAAAAGGATGGGCTGGAGTTACAAAAGGAGAGGTATATTGGGTAAGTGCAGCTACTATTTTCAACTTAAAATCCGAATAAGCATGATGGTATAGGTTTGCAACCCAAGTAAAAGTAATGTTTATGAATGCATTGTTCAATTTATTAATTGTAAATCGCTCTAAATGAACTAACTTAGTAACAAAACACCATTATACGTTACTGAATTTTAAAAACATTGACGAAAAGTTACACATTATACTATGGAACAAAATAACAAACATGACTATTTTATCCACCCACTTGCAGAGGTACTGACAAAATCCATTGGCAGCAACTCTCTTTTTTGGCAGTTTTGTGTTGTTTTGAAAGGTGCTGAAATTGGGGATAACTGCAATATATGTAGCCATACTTTCATAGAGAACAATGTGGTTATTGGCAACAATGTTACCGTTAAAAGCGGTGTATATCTTTGGGATGGACTTACAATAGAGGATAATGTTTTTATTGGGCCTAATGTAACTTTCACCAATGATAAGTACCCACGTTCAAAACAATATCCCGAAAAATTTCAAACTATAATTCTTAAAGATGGAGCTTCCATTGGTGCAAATGCCACCATTTTGGGAGGCATCAATATCGGCTATAACGCAATGATAGGTGCTGGTAGTGTGGTTACTAAAAATGTGCCTAACGGGGAATTATGGGTTGGAAATCCTGCAAAATTCGTGAGGAAAATTTAAAATGAATAGCTCTTTCTCTAATATTAATCAATCAACGACTCCCCATTTAAATTTGTAGTCAGTACATCAGAAAACAAGTTAAAAAACGGTCGCAAGGCTTTAAAACTAGCATCTAATTCCTTTAAGAAGTTAGGTGACATTACTTGCTTGTCTGTAAACCTTCTAATTGCTATAAATCCTTTTTTACGAAGTAAGTCCACATCTGGGTGCTCTTTATCAAAACCACGAGGAGCAGATTTTAATTCATCCCCTTCAAAAGTTCCTCCGAAATGCTTTTTAAAAGCAGAACTGTTTAAAATATCTCTAAACTCAGTTGCATCCAATTCTATTTCTTTTCGCAAACGATACAAGTCATCTTTTTCTGGTTGCCAAAATCCACCACCTAATAGCGTTTCTCCTGGTTTTATTTGTAAAAAATAGCCACCTCGAAGTTCTTTACCCAATCTAGAAAAGGAAACTGCTAAACGCGGATTGTAAGGTGTTTTATCTTTAGAAAAACGAACATCTCTATAAATTCGATACACTTTCATCTTTTCAATTTCATCATGCTTCTCTAAGTTTATTTGCATTTCTGCAAAGAGCACTTTTGCATCATTCTGAATTTCTGTAAACCTTGGTTTGTGTTCAGTAAACCAATCACGGTTGTTGTTAGCAGTTAAGTCATTTAAAAATTGTAAGGTTGCTTGCTCGAATTTCATGTAGTATCTAATTGATACATCGAATATATAAAATGTATCTGAAATTCGCTATTCATTAATCGTTAAAATATATTAAGAATTACGTTTTACTTTTCAATAAAAATCAACCAAATCTTTTATCTTAGCTCTTTCAGTAAATGATCTTTTTTTCTTTTAAAAAAAATGGAATTTAACAGCAAAAAAATTCAGCAACAATACCAAGGTTTTTTAGAAACAAAACTTCTGTGGAAAGGCATTTTTTATGGACTCAAACAAATGCAGTTTTCTGAAATAAACACGACTCTTTTTGAAGGCAAACTGACCAAAAACCCAAGGTTAGGGAAACGTGTAGAATCGTTTGTTTCTTGTTATTTACAGCAATTTGAAACCATAAAAATTGTTCACGAAAACATTCAAATCCAAAAAGAAAATATCACCGTTGGCGAGATTGACTGTGTTCTTACACAAGGAAACACCCCCATTCATTTAGAGATTATATTTAAATATTACTTGTACGATGCTTCTGTAGGAACAACAGAAATTGAACATTGGATTGGCCCAAATAGAAACGATTCTTTACAGCAGAAAATTGAAAAACTCAGCGTCAAACAATTGCCACTGTTATATAGAGAAGAAACGAAAAAATATGTAGATATTGATGTTTCCAGCATTGTACAGAAAGTGTTTTTTAAAGCACAATTATTTGTGCCCTACTCCAATCAGAATATTCAATTTGAACAACTAAATCCAGCTTGTGTGACTGGTTTTTACATCTACCAACACGAATTATCAAAATTCAACACTGCTAAGTTTTCTATTCCAACTAAAATCGATTGGTTACTCGAGCCACATAAAAATGTAGATTGGCTTTCTTTTGATTCTTTCAGAAAACAAACTGAACCTATATTACTTTCTAAGAAGTCCCTACTTTGTTGGATCAAGCAACAAAACGGAGAACTTTCTAAATTCTTCCTCGTCTTCTGGGATCCACAGACTCTTTAAGTATTTCACTCGGATGAGATCGTTTGCTATCATTCCTGCATAGTAAGGAATTCTTTTTTATCAAGAATCTACTTATGGATTTCCATTTACATGGGAATAAAATTCTTACTGTCTTACTAAAGAATTATCACTGAGGCAATCTCATAAAAAGAATGCCTCATAATTTGGGTCAAATATTCGTTTCAAATTCCCCACTTCTTCCCTATTTTTACACTCTAAAAAAAATTGTTGAACTATGCCGCAGCTAAAATTTCAAAACAATATGGTTACTACCTTAAAGAAATATTTTGGGTATGATCATTTTCGCGATCAACAATTAGAAATTATAGAAACCGTTTTACAACGCAAAGACAGTATGGTTATTATGCCAACTGGTGGAGGAAAGTCTATTTGTTTTCAGTTGCCAGCCTTGCACTTTGAAGGTGTTACTTTGGTGGTTTCTCCATTAATTGCATTGATGAAAGATCAAGTAGATGGTTTGAATGCAAACGGAATTATGGCTGCCTATTTTAACAGCAGTCAATCTAGCGATGAGCATGCTACCATTCTAGAAAGCATTCATCAGAAAAAATTAAAACTGCTGTATGTAGCTCCAGAGAGTTTGAGAATATTAGAAAATATCATTTCAGAAAAATACATTAGCTGTATCGCTGTTGACGAAGCACATTGTATTTCTTCTTGGGGACACGATTTTCGTCCTTCTTATCAACAATTAAGCTTCTTTAAAAAATTATTACCAAATACACCAGTAATTGCACTTACAGCTACTGCTGATAAAGCAACACGAGAAGATATTTTAAATCAGTTAAACATTCCAAAAGCAAAGCAATTCATTACTTCTTTTGATCGTAAAAACATTTCTTTAGAAGTTCGTTTGGCTGATAAACGAGTGGCGCAAATTATTCGTTTTATCAACGAACGTAAGCAGGAATACGGAATTGTATATTGTTTGAGTAGAAAAACGACAGAGCAATTGGCAGATAAATTGTCTATCAACGGAATTAAAGCTGCTGCTTATCACGCAGGATTGCCTTTTGATAAAAGAAGCCAGGTTCAAGAAGATTTTATTTTTGATAAAATAAATGTTGTTTGTGCAACAGTAGCATTTGGTATGGGAATTGACAAGTCAAATGTGCGTTGGGTTGTGCATTACAACATGCCAAAAAACTTGGAAGGATATTACCAAGAAATTGGTAGAGCTGGTAGAGATGGTTTGAAATCGAATGCCTTACTTTTTCATAGTTATGCTGATGTAATTCAGCTGCGAAAGTTTGCACAAGGTGCCAGTAATGAAGAAGTACAAATTGCTAAGCTAGACCGTATGAAACAATTTACAGAAGCAACTACCTGTAGACGAAAAATACTATTGAGTTATTTTGGCGAATTGCTAGCAGATAATTGCGGAAATTGTGATGTATGTAAGAATCCTCCTCATTTTTTTAACGGGACTGTTATTGCTCAAAAAATACTGTCAACCATTTATAGATTAAAAGAACAAGAAGCTTCTGGAACGGTGATAGATGTGTTGCGTGGTGCAAATAACGCAGCTGTAAACGATAAAAATTACCAAAGCATTTCTACTTTCGGAATTGGGAAAGGGACTTCTTGGAAAGACTGGCAACAATACATCATTCAGCTAATCAACCAAGGGTTTTGTGAAATTGCTTTTCATAAAAACAACAATTTACAACTGACAGACTTTTCTAAGAAAGTATTGTTTGATAATACAATTGTGCATTTGACAAAACCTGTTATTACCGCAGAAATATCGCAGAAAGAGAAGAAATCAAAAGTCATTAAAAAGAAAAAAAACAACACCTTATTTGAAAAACTAAGAGCCTTGCGATATAAAATTTCTTTGGAAGAAAACATTCCGGCTTATTTGGTTTTTAACGATGCAACCTTAAAAGAAATAGAAAGAGAACGACCAATGTCTGAATCTGAATTTTTATTGATTAGTGGTGTAGGTCAACGAAAAGCAGAAGTATATGGTGCTGAATTTATTGCTGAAGTAATTGATTTTATGGGCAGTAAAGTAATTAGAAAAACTAAGAAATCAGAAACACATTTAGTGACTTATGAGTTGTACAAATCTGGTTTAAGCATTGATGAAATCTCAATTGAACGTAAATTAAAATCGCCAACGATATACTCTCATATTGCGCGTTTATTTCTAGAAGGAAAAGACATCGCCATATTTAATTTTGTTTCTAGAAAAGAAGTGGATTTGGTACAAGAAGCTAAAAAGTCTTTGGACAGTCCAAAAACTTTAAAAGCCTACTTTGATTATTTTGATGAACAATTGGATTATTTTAAAATCCGATTGGCATTGAGTATTATCGAAAAAGAAGAACGTTAGCTTCTATTTTTTAAAATATCTACAACATCATTCAATTGAAAACCTTTTGCTTGCAACAATAGTAAATAGTGAAATAACAAATCGGCACTTTCACTTAAAAACAAGTCGTCATTGTTGTCTTTTGCCTCAATAATAACTTCTACTGCTTCTTCTCCAACCTTTTGTGCTACTTTGTTAATGCCACTAGCAAACAAAGAAGCTACATATGATTTTGTGGTATCAGCTTCTGCTATTCGATTTGCAATGGTTGTTTCTAGACTGGAAATAAATCCATAGTTCTCTCTATTTTTTTCATTCCAGCAAGTATCAGAACCTTTGTGACAAGTTGAGCCTTTTGGTTCTACTTGAATTAGCAAGGTATCGTTATCACAATCTAATTTAATATCGACCAACTCCAAGGTGTTCCCACTTTCTTCTCCTTTAGTCCATAGACGATTTTTAGTTCGAGAAAAGAACGTAACCAACTTGGTTGTTATGGTTTTATCAAACGCTTCCTGATTCATATAACCCAACATCAATATATTTTTAGTGCTACTATCTTGAATGATTGCCGGAACGAGTCCGTTATTGTTTTTTGTGAAATTTATGTTCATATTGTTGTTCTTTATGTCATTCCTACCAAAGTGGAGGAATCTCATTAAAATAGATTTCTCAATTACGCTTTGCTACATTCGAAATGACAATTTGTTTAAAGTCGTACTGGAATTTGATTCCGTTGTAATTCTTGTTTTAATTCGTTTATTTCTATTTCTTTAAAGTGAAAAACACTTGCTGCAAGTGCTGCATCTGCTTTTCCTTTGATAAAAGCATCAGTAAAATGTTGTTTGTTACCTGCGCCACCAGAAGCAATAATCGGAATATTCACCAATGATGACAATTCAGCCAACGCTTCATTCGCAAAACCATCTTTGGTACCGTCGTTTTCCATAGACGTGAATAGAATCTCTCCTGCTCCACGTTCTGCAACTTCTTTTGCCCAATCAAATAAATTCAATTCTGTTGGCACTTTTCCGCCAACCAAATGCACAATCCAAATGCCGTCTATTCTTTTTGCATCAATAGCAACGGTAATGCATTGGTTACCAAACTTATTCGCCAAGTCATTAATCAATTGCGGATTTTTAACTGCGGATGAATTGATAGAAACCTTATCAGCACCAGAGTTTAGTAATAGCGTAACATCTTCAATGCTTGATATTCCTCCACCAACAGTAAATGGAATGTTTACCTGTTCTGCGACTTTTAGCACCAAATCGATTAAGGTTTTACGTTTCTCTTCCGTTGCAGAAATATCCAAAAACACCAATTCATCTGCGCCATTTTTTGCATAGATTTTTGCAAGTTCTACTGGATCACCAGCATCACGTAAATTGACAAAATTAACCCCCTTTACCGTTCTCCCATCTTTGATATCTAAACAGGGAATGATTCTTTTTGTAAACATAATATAGTGGTTAGTGGTTGGTGGTTAGGATATAGTTTTCTAATTGTTTCAATGAAATTCTATTTTCATAAATTGCTTTTCCAATAATGACTCCTTCGCAGCCCATTTCAGCTAGTTTCGGAATCTCATCAAATGTTGAAACTCCTCCAGAAGCGATTAGTCTTAATTTATTAGATTTCTCACTACCGTTCGAAATGACACATGCATTTAATATTTGCTGATACAACTCAAACGAAGGTCCTAATAGCATTCCGTCTTTAGCTATATCTGTAGAAATCACATATTGGGCACCTTCTTTTTGATAGTTTTGAATAAATGGAATAATATCTTCTGTACTTTCTTCTAACCAACCATTGGTTGCAATTTTTCCATTATTGGCATCGGCTCCCAAAATAACTTTATCAGATCCGAAGTTTGCAATCCATTCTTTAAATAACATTGGTTTTTTAACAGCAATACTTCCCCCGGTAATTTGATTGGCTCCAGAATTAAAAGCAATTTTCACATCTTCATCAGCTTTTAATCCTCCACCAAAATCTATCTGTAGATTGGTTTTTGAAGCGATGTTCTCTAACACTTTATAATTAATGATTTTACTCGCTTTAGCGCCGTCTAAATCTACCAAATGCAAAAAAGCAATTCCCGCTTGTTCAAACTCCTTTGCAACCTCTAACGGACTTTCATTGTATATTTTCTTTGTGCTATAATCACCTTTTGATAATCTGACGCATTTTCCGTCTATAACATCTATTGCTGGTATAATTCTCATAATTCAATAAAATTTTTTAATAACTTTTCTCCTACTTTACTACTCTTTTCTGGGTGAAACTGCACACCATAAAAGTTCTCTTTTTGCAAGGCTGATGCATAATTGACTCCATAATTAGTCGTTGCAATTTCTTCTTCACAACTTTCTGCATAATAACTGTGGATTAAATACATAAATGCTGATTCATCAATCCCATCAAAAAGATTTGATTTAAGGTCTATAATCGTATTCCAGCCTATCTGCGGCACTTTTACTTCGTTTGTGAATCTTTTTACCTTAGTGTTAAAAATTCCCAACCCTTTGGTAGTATTCTCTTCTGTAAAATCACACAACAATTGCATTCCCAAGCAAATTCCCAATAAGGGTTGTTCTAGGGTCGGAATTAATGTATCCAAACCAGATGCTGCTAATTTCTGCATTGCTGAACTCGCTTCTCCAACACCAGGGAAAATAATTTTATCAGCAGCTTGTATTTCAGCAATATCATTTGATAATTTTGCTTCAACTCCTAATCTTTTAAAAGCAAACTGAATGCTTTTAATGTTTCCAGCTCCGTAATCTATAATTACTATCTTCATTACAACATTCCTTTAGTTGATGGAAAAATCATTTTCTCTGGGTCTCTTTTTACAGCTACTTTTATAGCTTTTGCAAAAGCTTTAAAAACGGCTTCTATCTTGTGGTGCTCATTGGCTCCTTCTGCTTTGATATTCAAATTACATTTTGCGCCATCTGTAAATGATTTAAAAAAGTGATAAAACATTTCTGTTGGCATTTTACCAATCATTTCTCTTTTAAAATCGGCTTCCCAAACCAACCAATTTCTTCCACCAAAATCCAACGCTACTTGTGCCAAACAGTCATCCATTGGCAAACAAAAACCATAACGTTCTATTCCTAATTTGTTTGCCAATGCTGTATTAAACACTTCACCTAAAGCAATGGCTGTATCTTCAATTGTGTGGTGTTCATCTACTTCTAAATCACCTTGCACCTGAATATTTAAATTGATTTGTCCGTGACGTGCAATTTGATCTAACATGTGATCAAAAAATGCAATTCCGGTATCAATCGTACTTTTTCCTGATCCATCTAAATTCAGATTGATTTTAATCTTTGTTTCGTTTGTATTTCTCTCTATACTTGCTGTTCTTTCCTCTAATTTCAAGAACTCATAAATGGTTTCCCAAGAAGCTGTTTTCAGCACTTGTGTATCATTTTCATAGTTCAATTCAGAATCTGAGCTAAGTAGAATCCCTTTTGCTTTTAAATTGTCCGCCAGCTCAATATCTGTCAAGCGGTCTCCAATGACAAATGAGTTTTCTAAATCATAATTACCTATTAAATACTTTGTTAACAAACCTGTTCTTGGTTTTCTGTTTGGCGAGTTTTCTTCGGGGAAAGAGTCATCGATTAATACATTCTCAAATTCAACCCCTTCGTTTTTAAAGGCCTGAATTATTTTATTCTGTGCAGGCCAAAAGGTTTCTGCTGGAAAAGAATCTGTGCCTAAACCATCTTGGTTGGTTACCATCACCAATTCGAAATTCAACTCTTCTGCTATTTTACTCAACCACCTAAAAACACCTGGATAGAATTCTAACTTCTCTAAACTATCTAATTGGTAATCCATTGGCGGCTCTATTGCTAAGGTTCCGTCTCTGTCTATAAATACTACTTTTTTCATTTATCTAAATATTTTAAAGCCATAATTAATTCTTCATTTCCATATGTATTACCTATTGTAAATCTCAAACAGTTTTCACATAATGGTTGATTGGTTCTATTTCTAACAACTATTCCTTCCTCAATTAACTCTTTATATATTTTATTCGCATTGTTAACTTTAACAAGTAAGAAATTTGCATCTGAAGAGTATACTTCTTCAACAAGATTCAAAGTGCTTAATTCAATTTTAAGTGCTTTTCTATCTGATACAATTATTTTGGCTTGCTTATAAATTTCATCTACATTTTCTAAACATTCAATTGCTTTTTGCTGGGTCAATTCATTTACATTATAAGGAGGCTTGATACTGTTCAAAACGTTGATAATCTCTTTTGAGGCAAAACAAACCCCTAATCGAATTCCTGCCATTCCATAAGCTTTAGACATGGTTTGGGTGATAATTAAATTTGGGAATTCCTCCAAACGACTCAACCAACTTTCTTCTTCAGAAAAATCGATATAAGCCTCATCAATTACTACGATTCCTCTAAACTGTCTTAGGATTTTTTCCACTTGAACTCTTGAAAAACTATTCCCTGTTGGATTGTTTGGAGAACACAGAAACAAAATTTTACTTTGTTTATTTGCTGCCAATAAAATGGTTTGTGTCTTTGGTTGAAAGTTAGTTGTCAATTCCACTTCTTTTATGGCAACAGCATTGATATTAGCCAATACTTTATACATTCCGTAAGTAGGTGGTAAAATTATGATATTGTCTTTATTTGGTTCACAGAATGCTCTAAAAATCAAATCCAATACTTCGTCGCTTCCATTACCTAGCAAGATATTTTCTACAGCAATATTCTTTATCTCCGATAATTTCTCTTTTATCCTTTTCTGCTGTGGATCTGGATATCGGTTTACCCCGTTTTCAAATGGATTTTCATTGGCATCTAAAAATACCAACTTAGAATTAGTTTCAGTAAACTCATCTCTAGCCGATGAGTACGGCTGAATGTTCTTGATGTTTTCTCTAATGAGATTTTGAATAATAGAATCTGTTTTCATAATAAGACTTCTCGATAAACTTCGTTCACTACTTTCAATGAAAATGTTTTTCATTTCAGTAATGCTCGAGGTGACATTTTAGTTGTTAATTTCTTTTAATCGTATTGACACTGCATTTTTATGTGCTTGTAGACCTTCTGCTTCTGCCATGGTTTCAATTGCTCCTCCAATATTTTGCAAGCCTACTTTTGAAATTTTCTGAAAAGTGATACTCTTTAAAAAACTATCTAAATTCACACCAGAGTACGCTTTTGAAAACCCATTGGTTGGTAAGGTATGATTGGTTCCAGACGCATAATCTCCTGCGCTTTCTGGTGTGTAATTCCCAATAAAAACAGATCCTGCATTATCAATGTTATCGATAAAATAGACCTCGTTTTCTGAACATATAATAAAGTGCTCAGGAGCATATTCGTTAATCAATTCTAATGCTACTTCTTTATTTTCAACATAAATGAACCTTGAGTTTGAAATAGCTTGGGTTGCGATTTCTTTTCTAGTCAGCTCGCTGAGCTGCTTTTGTAACTCACTCTTAACCGATTCTATAATTTCTTTTGAAGTTGACACTAAGAGCACTTGACTATCTACTCCGTGTTCTGCTTGACTTAATAAATCAGATGCTACAAATGCTGCATTTGCAGAATCGTCTGCAAAAACCAATAGCTCACTTGGTCCAGCCGGCATATCAATAGCGACTCCAAATTTAGTTGCTAGCTGTTTTGCTACTGTTACAAATTGATTCCCTGGCCCAAATATTTTAGACACTTTCGGGATGCTTTCAGTTCCGAATGTCATTCCTGCAATGGCTTGAATTCCGCCTACTTTATAAATTTTAGTGACTCCACAGAGATTCGCTGCATATAAAATTGCCGAATTGATTTCCCCATTTTTATCTGGCGGAGAACACATCACAATTTCTTTACAACCTGCGATGTTTGCAGGAATTGCCAACATCAAAACGGTAGAAAACAACGGAGCAGTTCCTCCAGGAATGTACAAGCCAACCTTTTTAATTGGTCTTTTCTCTTGCCAACATTGCACTCCTTTTGTTGTTTCTACAAATACCGCATCGGTTTGTTGTGCATTGTGAAACTTCTCAATATTAGACTTGGCTAGAGTAATTGCTTCTTTTAATTCATTAGAAATAGTGTTAATTGCTATTTCAATTTCATTTTGTGAAACAAGAAATGTATTCAAGTTTACTTTGTCAAACTGTTTTGTGAATTTTGAAATGGCAACATCTCCATTCATTTTTACCGAATCAAAAATAGTATTGACACTACTTTCAATGTCATTAACCGTCTGTGTTGGTCTTTGTAAAATTGTTTGCCAGTCTTTTCTATTTGGTTTATCTATGATCTTCATTACAGCACCATTTTTTCTATTGGACATACTAAAATTCCCTCTGCACCTTTTTCTTTTAGTACATCAATAATTTCCCAAAATTGATTTTTCGGAATTACTGAATGTACAGAGCTCCAACCTTTTGTTGCCAATGGAAGCACTGTTGGGCTTTTCATTCCTGGTAAAACACTTATGACTTCCTCTAGCTTATTATTTGGAGCATTTAGCAATACATATTTAGAGTTTCGTCCTTTCAACACAGCTTGTAATCTGAATTGAAGTTTACTTAGAATTAGTTGATTCTCTTTAGAAATTAAAGGAGAAACAGCCAGAACTGCTTCAGATTTTAATAATACTTCAATCTCTTTTAATCCATTTTTAAATAAAGTACTTCCGCTAGAAACAATATCACAAATCCCGTCAGCCAAACCAATATTTGGCGCAATCTCTACTGAACCATTAATGATGTGGATTTGTGCATCAACATTGTCATTTTTCAAATACTTTTTAACCGTTTCTGGATATGAGGTTGCAATGCGTTTTCCTTTTAAATCCTGTAAAGTGGTTGCTGTTGATTCTTTAGGAACTGCAATAGAAACTTTGCATTTAGAAAAGCCTAAACGTTCTACGAACAGTAAATCGTTTCCTTTCTCTAGCAATACATTTTCTCCAATAATAGCAATATCAACAACACCATCACGTAAATACTGAGGAATGTCTCCGTTTCTCAAGTAGAAAACCTCTAACGGGAAGTTACTTGCTGTTGCTTTTAATTGGTCTTTTCCATTGTCTATAGAAATTCCACAATCTTTTAAAATTTGTAAGGAGTCTTCATTTAGTCTTCCTGACTTCTGAATGGCTATTCTTAATTTACTCATGTTTTTGTTAAAATGTCTGAGTAAACCGAAGGAAAATCTTGTGTAAGAAAAAACCCGTTTGATTTACTCAAACGGGTTTAAAATATATGTTTTTTTATTCAATACATTTTCAGTTCGCTTGAGTGCAAATATGAAAATGATGATGGTTAAATTGAATAAAATTCATGTCTTGTTTTTTGATGCTACAAATATTTGTCATTTATTATTTAATATCCTAATTATACTTAAACAAAAAACAAATATTCAACAAACTTCTCAAAAACACTCGTCTAAACTACTAATTACTAGTGCTATATAAGTGTTTCTAAATAATGTTCCTCGATTAAATACGTCTCTTTTAACTCTTTAATCCTTGTTTCAACTCTCGAAACATCATTCTTTTTAGATGATTTTGTTCCAACCAACATTACATTTTTACGTGTATGTTCGTTGCTAATAAATTCAAATACTTTGGTATTGTAATTGTTTTTCTCTAGAATTAAAGCACGGATGGTATCTGTTACCATTTCGAACTGACGTTCTTTGAAGATTCCGTATTTTAATAACGGACTCTCCTGCTCTTTTCCTTTTACTTGTTGCCTAATTTGTTTGTGACAACAAGGTGCACAAATAATCAATTCTGCTTTAGAAACCAATCCTTTATAAATGGCATCATCTGTTGCGGTATCACATGCGTGCAACGCAATTAAAATATCAATTTTGTTGTTGTCATACTCTTGAATAGATTGCGCTACAAATGATAGGTTTTTAAAGTCTGATTTCTCAGCAATATCATTACAGTAATCAACTAGCTCTTCACGTAATTCAATTCCTGTAACAGTAGCATTGAACTTCTTTGTGTTGACTAAATAATCATACAAAGCAAAGGTTAAATACCCTTTACCAGAACCCATATCAACAATATTGATCTGTTTGGGTAGTTTGGTAGATTTAAGTAATCCTTCAATAATCTCTAAGTATTTATTGATTTGACGGTATTTATCTGCCATTTTATGAATGACTTTTCCGTTTGTATCGGTAATTCCTAAATGATGCAAATAACTTCCAGCCTCTGCTAAACGCTCTTTGGGTTTATCATGAGTTTCTGGTAACTTATTCTTAAAACTTGCAATATTTTCTTTATAAGTAACTTTCTTCTTTTTAGAAATAAAGACCAACAAATCATTTGCCAATGTAAACAAGGTTGCGGCTCTAAAGTTCTCTTGCAATAAGACTTCCAATTCGGCAATTGCTTCTTTTAGTGTATAATTCTTTACTTTATCATTGGTAGTATAATGATAAGTAAACTGAAACAAATCGGCTTCTTTAATCTTTATCAATCTGATATACACATTTGGCAACTCATCACTTTTTCTAATTGGTTTACTTAAGGTTAGCTTTACAAAATTAGCCGCTATTACACTTTGACGTACCGCTTCATTTAATTGTTGAAAATTATTCATAGGGACAAAAATAAGTGACTATTTATGATTCTCTTGGGATTTCAGGTAATTTATTTCTAAAACTTGGTGCAGTATCTCTGCAAGAAACTTGTTTCTTTTTAGAAACCATCACTAATAAGTCATAACTCAAAGTAAATAAGGTTCCGGTTCTAAAAGTTTCCATCAGTAATGTTTCCATTTCAGACATGGCTTCTTTTAAAGAAAACTGTTTAAATTCATTTGTATCCGCATAGCGATATTTAAATTCAAAAATTTCTTTGCCTTCAATCACAATCAAGCGCAGATATACATTTAGCAAACCTTCACTTTTTCTGATTGGTTTGCTTAAGGTTAGTTTCACAAACTCATCATCTCTAACACTTTGCTGCAATGCTTCAAAAAATTCTTTAAAATTACTCATGTTGTAAAGATAAAATGTTTAAACACAAAAAACGTCACTAAAAAGTGACGTTTTTTTTATATTCTATAAAAAGTTTATTATGCTTTAAAAGTAATTTTACGCATACGTAAGCTTTCTGGAGTTACCTCTAAATATTCATCAGTTTTGATGTATTCCATATTTTCCTCTAAAGAGAAATCTACTTTCGGTGCAATTTTCATAGCATCATCTGTACCAGATT
>CAJXVT010000012.1 GCA_913062575.1 uncultured Flavobacteriaceae bacterium
AAATCCAACAACCGAAACTATTGATGGCTTTGAGGATGTAAAGCCAATGGTCTTTGCAGGAATTTACCCCGTTGATACAGATGATTATGAAGAGTTGCGCTATTCGATGGAAAAGTTACAATTAAACGACGCTTCTTTAGTGTTTCAGCCTGAAAGCTCAGCCGCTTTAGGTTTTGGTTTTCGTTGTGGGTTTTTAGGAATGTTGCACATGGAAATTATTCAAGAACGTTTAGAGCGTGAGTTTAATATGACAGTAATTACCACGGTGCCCAATGTGTCCTATTACGCATACACTAGAAAAAAACCAAAAGAAATTGTTTTACTAAACAACCCGACAGATTTACCAGAGCCTTCAACATTAGATCGTGTAGAAGAACCTTATATCAAAGCTTCAATTATCACAAAATCAGAGTTTGTTGGACAAGTGATGTCGTTGTGTATTGAAAAACGTGGGCTGATTACAAATCAAACATATTTAACAACAGAGCGAGTTGAGTTGACTTTTGATATGCCTTTGGCAGAAATTGTATTCGATTTTTATGATCGTTTGAAAACGGTTTCTAAAGGATATGCCTCGTTTGATTATCATCCGATTGGGATGAGAGAATCGAAACTTGTACGAGTGGATATTCTTTTGAATGGGCAACCTGTTGATGCGCTTTCTGCGCTCTTACATGCAGACAATGCATATAGTATTGGTAAAAAAATTACTGAAAAGTTAAAGCAACTAATTCCGAGGCAACAGTTTGATATTCCTATTCAGGCATCAATAGGTGCTAAAATTATTGCAAGAGAAACAACCAAAGCATTGCGTAAAGATGTAACTGCAAAATGTTATGGTGGAGATATTTCTAGAAAGCGTAAATTATTAGAAAAACAGAAAAAAGGAAAGAAGCGTATGCGTCAAGTTGGTAATGTAGAAATTCCACAAGAAGCGTTTATGGCGGTTTTAAAGTTGAATGATTAATTAACTTGTCCTTATTAGTATATAAAACGCTTTCAAATTTTGGAAGCGTTTTTTTGTGAGACTAATTCAAATATTAGTAATAAATTTACCCAATCAAATTTTAAGTAAATGGCAAACCAACCTAATATATTGCTAATCTATACCGGAGGTACAATTGGAATGATCAAAGATTATGAAACCAATGCCTTAAAAGCATTTAATTTCGAAAAGTTGTTAGATCGAATTCCAGAATTGAGACAGCTAAACTGTAGTATAGATACCCATTCTTTTGAAGAGCCTATTGATTCTTCAAATATGAATACAGATTATTATGTAACAATTGCAGAAGTAATTGAGGAGAAATATTCGGAGTTTGATGGTTTTGTTATTCTAACAGGATCAGATACGATGTCTTATACATCATCTGCATTGAGCTTTATGTTAGAAGATTTGGCAAAACCAATCATATTTACAGGTTCGCAATTACCAATTGGCCATTTAAGAACTGATGCTAAAGAGAATCTAATTACTTCTATTGAAATTGCCTGTTCTAGAAAAAACAACCTACCAATAATTACAGAAGTTTGTTTGTATTTCGAATACAAATTATACAGAGCGAACAGAACAACGAAAATTAATACTGAGCGGTTTGAAGCCTTTGCTTCTATGAATTATCCGCCTTTGGTAGAAAGTGGTGTACATCTAGATTTTAATTTTGATTTATTACATCAGCCTAAAGAGTATGATCAGAAATTAATTGTAAGAAAGTCATTAATTAGCGATGTTATTATTTTAAAGTTATTTCCAGGGATAACAGAAAAAGCGATCAAAGCTATTCTCGATATTCCTGATTTAAAAGGAGTAGTTCTGGAAACGTATGGATCAGGAAATGCACCAACATATCCTTGGTTTGTGAAATTATTAGAGAAATCAATACAAAATGGCACACATATTGTGAACGTTACACAATGTGTTGGAGGTAGCATCATATTTGGACATTATGAAACAAGTATTGAGTTAAAAAGAATTGGAGTAATAGATGGAAAAGATATTACTACAGAATCAGCTATCGCCAAATTAATGTATCTATTAGGAGAGGATATTCCTAAAAAAGAGTTTAAAAATTTATATGAAAAGCCATTGCGAGGAGAATTAGATTTTTGATGAGAAAAGCAAATTTTAATGCCATTTTAATAGCATAAACAAAACTTCATTATTAAATTAATATATAATTGAGTTAAATTTTACTTTTTAGGCATAAAAACCTTGTTTTTTTTTTAGAGATTCAACATTTTTTTGTTAATTGGCACTCTCAAACGGATAAAATTTGAAATTCACTGATTTTATGTGAAAGAATTGGTATTGATTTGGAGATTACAATCAATATATTTAAACGAGTTAACTATTAAAATTAATTTATAACGAAGATGAAAAAAGTATCAAACATCCTAACAGTAGCAGGGTTCATGTTTTTTGGAGCTATTCAATCAACTTTTGCTCAAGAAGTTGCTGAGTCAGAAACTTTCCACCAGGAATTAAAGAAACGTTTTATTGAAGGAGATCCTCAGTTTATGGGAATTGTATTAGTAGCCTTAATTTTAGGTTTAGCAATTGCTATTGAAAGAATTATCTATTTAAACATGGCAACGACAAATACAAAGAAGTTGATTGCTAATGTTGATGAAGCATTAAGCTCAGGTGGTGTAGAAGCTGCTAAAGAAGTTTGTAGAAACTCTAAAGGACCAGTTGCATCTATCTTTTATCAAGGATTAGACAGAATGGACGAAGGTGTTGAAGCTGCAGAAAAAGCTGTAGTTGGATACGGAGGAGTTCAGATGGGATTATTAGAGAAAAACGTATCATGGTTATCATTATTTATTGCATTAGCACCAATGTTAGGGTTCATGGGAACTGTAATTGGGATGATTAAAGCATTTGATATGATTGCAGTTGCAAATGATATTTCTCCAGGAGTAGTAGCAGTTGGTATTAAAGTAGCACTTTTAACTACTGTATTTGGATTAGTTGTAGCAATTATCTTACAAATTTTTTATAATTATATTGTTTCTAAAGTTGACAGTATCGTTAACAGTATGGAAGATGCTTCTATCTCTTTAATTGATTTATTAGTTAAATATAAAAAATAAGCAACATTATGAAAAGTAATAAATTATCAAAATATTTAAATATTTTTATCGCACTTATTGCTGTTGTTGGAGCTATTTTATTTATTAGAGTTTTTTTAGAAGATGTAACGGCAATTGAAACTGATGAAGCAATTCAAAATAGCGTCATCAGTCCAATTATATTTTTCTCTACTGCTTTATTATATTTAGCCGTAGGAACAACAGTATTGATGTCTGTTTTAGCGTTAGTTAAAAATCCTGAAAACTTAAAAAAGACTGCACTAGGAGTTGGAGTATTAGGTGTGATTTTAGTTTTAGCATATTTCACTGGAGATAGCGCAGCAGTTGCAGATCCACAAGGAAAAGTTCTCTTAGGTGGAGAAGAAGGTTCTTCTACTAACCAATGGGTAAGTACAGGTATCTGGTATAGTATGTTCTTAGGTGCAATAGCCGGAGCATTCTTTGTATACGATTTATTTAAAGGATTAATTAAATCTTAAACTATGGCAAGAAGAGAAACCCCAGAAATTAATGCAGGTTCTATGGCGGATATTGCCTTCTTGTTATTAATCTTTTTCCTTGTAACAACTACAATGGATGTGGATTCAGGTATTTCTAAGAAATTATCTGAAAAACCACCAAAAGATTATGTACCACCTGTAATTAAAGAAAAAAATATATTTGAAGTTAATATCAATAGAAACAATGAACTGTTGGTTGAAGGCGAAACAATGAAAATTGGTGAGTTAACAGCAGCAGCGATAGAATTTATTGATAATGGAGGAGGAGATGGAAAAGTAATTGACGGTGTTTCTACTGGTTCATGTGACTATTGTAAAGGCGCAAGAAAAGCTACTTCTTCAGATCATCCAAATAAAGCAATTATTTCTGTTCAAAGTGATCGAGGTACTGAATATGGAGTGTACATTAAAGTTCAAAATGAATTATTAAGAGCGTATACAGAATTAAGGAATAGATTGGCTTTAGATAAATATAATGTTTCTTATGATGTGCTTGAAAAACAGTATAAGAAAGATAGAGACAATGCAGATTTGAAGAGAAAGGTGGAAGATATTAAGACCAGTTATCCTCAAATTTTATCTGATGCAGAACCAACTTCTGCTAACTAATATTAAAAACAAGTATTATGTCTAAATTCGGAAAGAAGAAAAAACCAATGCCAGCTGTAAATACGGCTTCATTACCAGATATTGTTTTTATGTTATTGTTCTTTTTCATGGTAACAACTGTGATGAGAGAAACAGAATTAAAGATAGAAACTCCAAGCTTACCAAATGCAACAGAAGTGAAAAAACTGGAGCATAAAAGTTTAGTGAGTACAATTTATGTGGGTAAAGCTAAAGATACTAAATTAGGTACTGGTGATAAAATTCAATTGAATGACAAAATCGCTACAGCTGATGACATTCCAACTTTCATTTTTAATGAAAGAGCTCCTAAATCTGAAGAAGAGATTAAATATATGACCACTTCTATTAAAGCAGACGTAGAGTCAAGTGTTGGAACAATTACAGACATTAAATTAAAACTAAGAGATGTAAATGCTTTAAAATTAAGTTTATCGAGTCGTAAAATAGCTGAGATTAAACAGTAAAGTATTTATAGTAACTTTATATAAAAAGGGCAATCATATGATTGCCCTTTTTTTTATACAAAAAGAGTATCTTTAACGTTATAAGTATTGTACCTATATTCATGAAAAAAACAATTACCTTTTTTAGTTTAATAATCTCTTTAGCTCTTTATGCACAAAAAGATTCATTACAATTAGGAGATAAGTATCTCGAGGATCAATTGTATTTTGGTATTACCTATAACCAGCTATTTGATCAACCAAATGCCGTTATCGGCAGTGGCTTTTCGTATGGTATTAGTGCAGGCTATATCAGAGATGTCTCTCTGGTTAAAAGCGGTAAAATAGCCTTAGGAATTGGAATTGGTTTTGCTTTTGATTCCTTTAGTCATGGGTATAAAGTGTCAAATACTAGTAATTCAGTTGTAATTGACCTAGATTCAAATATAGCTACCAGAAGTCGATTGAAATTGCATTCATTAGAGTTTCCCTTTGAATTTAGATGGAGAACATCTGACGCTAATAAATATAGGTTTTGGAGGGTTTATACAGGATTTAAGATTACCTATAGCCTTAAGAATACCTTTGATTATGGAGCAAACACATATAGTAATATTGAACGATTTAATAAAGTTCAATACGGGTTAACTGCATCAGCAGGGTATTCTACATTCAACTTTAGTTTGTTTTACGGATTAACACCTTTATTTAAAAACGCTGTATTAGGAGAGCCGTCAATTGATACTAAGCAAATAAAACTTGGAATTTTGTTCTATATTTTATAGAAAAGCGTGAATTGTAACTTGCCCAATTAAGCCAATAAAAAAACCGAAATAGATTTCTAAAGGAGTGTGAGCTTTTAAATGCAATCTTGAACTTGCCAAAACGCCCGTTAGAATAATTAAAGCTATTGCAATTGGCAAAATAGAAATTGAATGAACACTGCCATAGATAAGAAAAAATGCGAGTGCACTACTCATTGACATGATATGTAAGCTTGATTTTATTTTAAAATAGAATAGAAAATAAATGATTAATAAGGCTACGTTTATCCCAAAAAATAACACACCTAATTCTCTGAATACAGGAATATTATATAACAAACTTCCCAGGGCATAAAAGATAATTACCATTATAAATAAAGGAATCTTTCTTTCCTTAATATTGCTAACTTTAAAATTAGTAATCAGGCCTAAAGCTTTTAATATTGTCAACGAAATTATAGGTAATATATAAGTTGTAAAAAAGACGATGCTAATTAATAGATATCGACGATTCTTATCTATTACATCTGGTGTTATTGATAAGAAAATTAATACGCCAATTGTAGGAATTACGATTGGGTGCAATATTACCGATATGAATTTATGAAATTTCAAAAACTAGATTTCTTTACGTAATCGTGCTACAGGAATATCTAGTTGTTCTCTATACTTAGCAACAGTTCTTCTAGCTATTGGGTACCCTTTTTCTTTTAAAACAGCTGATAGTTTATCATCAGTTAGAGGTTTTAGTTTGTTTTCTTTACCAATTACTGTTTCAAGAATTTTTTTAATTTCTTTAGTTGAAACATCCTCTCCTTGATCGTTTTTCATAGATTCAGAAAAGAATTCTTTTATTAATTTTGTGCCATAAGGAGTAGATACATACTTGCTATTGGCAACTCTAGAAACGGTAGAAATATCCATTCCAATTTGTTCTGCAATGTCTTTTAAAATCATTGGCTTTAACTTGCGCTCATCACCAGTTAAAAAGTAATCATATTGATACTGCATAATGCAGTTCATAGTTACTAACAAGGTTTGTTGACGTTGTCTAATTGCATCAATAAACCATTTTGCAGCATCTAACTTTTGCTTAATAAACATCACGGCATCTTTCTGAGTTTTTGTTTTTTCTTTTGATTCTTGATAGCCTTTAAGCATGTTGTTATATTCCCTCGATACATGTAGTTCTGGAGCGTTTCTAGAGTTTAACGTTAAATCTAAATTACCATCAATAATTTTTATAGAAAAATCAGGAACTATCTGTTCTGCAATTTTATTATTCCCAGCGTAAGAACTTCCTGGTTTGGGGTTTAATTTGCTTATTTCTTTAATAATATCTTTTAGTTGTTCTTCAGAAACATCAAATTTCTCCATCAATTTTTTATAATGCTTCTTTACAAAATGATCAAAAGAGTTTTCTAAGATGTCAATAGCTAAGCTTCTTATTGGTAGCTTAGGTTTAGATTTTAATTGAATAATTAAACACTCTTTTAAATCTCTACTACCTACACCAATAGGATCTAAATTTTGTACTACTCTAGTTAATAATTCAACTACATTTTCTTCAGTTGTAAAAACATTTTGAGTAAAGGCTAAATCATCAACTAAATCTAAAATATTTCTTCTAATATAACCGCTATCATCAATGCTACCTACTAAAAATTCTGCAATTATTCTTTCTTCTTCATTAATCCGAAAAGTATTTAGTTGGTTTTTTAAAGATTGATGGAATGTTGTTCCGGCAGCATATGGAATATTTCTTTCTTCATCATCAGATGAATAATTATTTGCCTGTGTTTTGTAACTTGGAATTTCATCGTCACTTAAATATTCATCAATATTGATGTCTTCAGCTTCAATTTTTTCATTTCCAACATCTTCGTATTCATTAGCTAAAGAGTCATCAAATTCTGTTTCTTCTTTTTCTGTATCTAATGCTGGGTTTTCTTCTATTTCTTGTTTTAAACGCTCTTCAAAAGCTTGAGTAGGCAACTGTATTAACTTCATCAACTGTATTTGTTGAGGAGATAATTTTTGCAGTAACTTAAAATTTAAACTTTGTTTTAGCATTTAATATTTTTTGATAAAGGGATTAAAACTCTGCGTTTTGTGGTGTTCTTGGAAAAGGAATTACGTCTCTAATATTCCCCATTCCAGTTGCAAATTGAACCAAACGCTCAAAACCTAAACCAAAACCAGAATGCACTGCTGTACCAAATTTACGAGTATCTAAATACCACCATAATTCTTGTTCATCAATATCTAATGCCGCCATTTTTTCTTTCAAGACATCTAAACGTTCTTCACGCTGTGCTCCTCCAACGATTTCTCCAATACCTGGAAATAAAACATCCATTGCTCTTACAGTTTTTCCATCTTCGTTTAAACGCATATAAAATGCTTTAATGTTTGCTGGATAATCAAATAAAATCACAGGACATTTAAAGTGTTTTTCAACTAAGAAACGCTCATGTTCAGATTGTAAATCTACTCCCCATTCGTTAATTGGGTATTGAAATTTTTTCTTTTTGTTGGGCTTAGAATTACGTAGAATATCTATTGCTTCTGTATAACTAACTCTTTTAAAGTTGTTTTCTACAACAAAGTTTAACTTTTCTAATAAAGTCATGTCACTTCGTTGTACTTGAGGTTTTGTTTTTTCTTCGTCAGCAAAACGCTTGTCTAAAAAGGCTAAATCATCTTTACAATGTTCTAAAACATATTCTAAGACAGATTTGATAAAGTCCTCAGAAAGGTCCATGTTTCCATCTAAATCCATAAAAGCTACTTCTGGTTCAATCATCCAAAATTCGGCTAAATGACGTGTTGTATTTGAGTTCTCAGCTCTAAAAGTAGGGCCAAAAGTATATACTTTACCTAATGCCATTGCGTAGGTCTCTGCTTCTAATTGACCAGAAACAGTTAGGTTGGTTTCTTTACCAAAAAAATCTTGCTTAAAATCAATAGATCCATCTTCGTTTAATGGTGCTTTATTCGCTTCAAATGCAGAAACTCCAAACATTTCTCCAGCTCCTTCTGCATCAGATCCTGTAATGATTGGTGTATTTACATAATTGAAACCGTTTTCTTGAAAATATTTATGTACTGCAAAAGATAGTTTAGAACGCACTCTCATTACTGCACTAAACGTATTTGTTCTAATACGTAAATGTGCATTTTCTCTTAAAAACTCTAAGCTGTGTTTTTTTGGCTGAATTGGATATTCATCTGGATTAGAATCACCCAAAATCTCTAAGTATGTTACCTGAATTTCTACTGATTGTCCTTTTCCTTGACTTTCTGCTAAAATTCCTTTAATGGCTACAGCAGCTCCCGTATTAATTCTTTTTAAAAGCGCTTCGTCTGTATTTTCAAAATCAACAACACATTGTATATTGTTGATTGTTGAACCATCATTTAAAGCAATAAAGCGGTTGCTTCTAAAAGATCTCACCCAACCATTAATGGTTATTTCTTGTGAAAATTTGTCTGATTGTAATAATTCTAATACGCTACTTCTTGTCATCTTCTTAAAATAAATATTATCTAATACCATCAATGTGATATAGAGAAGCAAAGATACTTTTTTAGCGTAAAATTAGCAACGAATGACTTGTGAATAAATGCTTAAATTATTCTTCCTCTTTTAGTTGGTCTTCTTTGGGGGGTAAAATTCTGAATTTTGGCTCTTTGATTACTTTTTTATTGGCGATTTTACGTTCAAAGGTTAGTAATAAAGAAGGCAATAGAATTAAATTAGAAATCATTGCAAATAGCAAGGTAATAGACACCAATCCACCTAAAGCTATAGTACCTCCAAAACTAGAGATTGTAAAGACTAAAAACCCAAAAAACAACACGATTGAGGTATAAAACATACTCACTCCGGTTTCTTGAAGTGCGCTGTAAACAGATTTTTTTATTTTCCAATTATTGGCCTGTAGCTCTTGTCTGTATTTGGCTAAAAAGTGAATTGTATCATCTACAGAAATACCAAAAGCAATACTAAACACTAATATTGTTGATGGTTTTATTGGAATGCCAAAGAATCCCATTAAGCCTGCAGTTAGTAGCAATGGTAAAATATTTGGCAATAGAGAAATTAAAATCATTTGGTACGAACGAAACATCCATGCCATAAAAATTGAAATCAATAAAATAGCTAATGATAATGAAAACACTAAATTGTTAATCAAATAATTGGTTCCTTTAATAAAAACGAGAGCTTTACCTGTAAAAGAAACTTCATATCTGTCTTTTGGGAATTCTTTAGCTACAACCTTTTTTAATCGATTTAAAATGACATCCATTTTGTCGGTTCCAATGTCTTTCATAAATGTAGTAATTCTAGCATATCTACCTGTAGAATCTACAAAGTTGTTAAGCATCTTAGAATTACCCTTAGAATTTCTGGTATATGCAAAAATGTAGGCTTGCTCTTGAGAAGTGGGCAATTGATAATATTTCGGAATCCCCCGGTAATACGCTTGTTTAGAATATTTAACAAGGTTCGTTACAGATATAGGTTTAGAAAGTTCTGAGAATTGCTCAATAGTTTCATTGATTTTCTCCATCTTTTTCAACGTAGAAAGCTTCATTACGCCTTTCTCTTTCTTAGTGTCTATCAATATCTCTAAAGGCATGATGCCTCCAAATTCTTGTTCAAAAAACTTAATATCTTTGTAAAATTGCCTTCCTTTTGGCATGTCTTCAATCAAGCTTCCAGAAATGCGTATTTGATACATTCCTACAATACCAGCAATGATGATGATGACCGTAGAAATATAAACAGTAATTCGTTTATTACGAACCATGTGTTCCATCCATTTTACCACATTGTCAATCCATCTTTTTTCTAAATGATTTAAATGCTTCTTTTTAGGAAGTGGCATAAAGCTATAGATGATTGGAATAATCATTAAAGCTAAAATGAAGATACTTATAATGTTGATAGAAGCTAAAATACCAAACTCTCTAAGTAATTGACTTTTTACAAAAATAAATGTTGCAAAACCAGATGCAGTTGTAATATTAGTCATTAAAGTGGCATTACCAACTTTAGAAATTACACGTTGTAAAGATTTAGCCTGGTTACCATGAGTTTTTACTTCTTGCTGATATTTATTAATTAAAAAGACAGCATTGGGGACTCCAATAACAATAATTAAAGGTGGAATTAAAGCTGTTAAAACAGTAATCTCGAATCCAAAAAGCCCGATAAACCCAAATGCCCAAACTACACCAATCATAACAACTAAAAGTGTAATAAAGGTTGCTCTAAATGAACGGAAAAAGAAAAAGAAAATAATAGCTGTTACCAACAGTGCACCTATAACAAAAAGTTGAATTTCATCGATGATGTTTTGTGAGTTTACCGTTCTAATATATGGCATCCCAGAAATACGAACATCTAAATTGGTGTCTTTTTCAAATTGTTCAATAGTCGGAATTAAGGTGTTGTAAATATAATCTCTACGAACCGGTGTGTTTACAATTTCTTTGTCAATATAGATTGCAGTTTGTACAGTTCCTGTTTCTTTATTATATAAAAGATTGTCGTAAAAAGGCAGTTCTTCAAATAGTTGTTTCTTTATAGATGAAACCTCTTTTTGTGTTGTAGGTGTCTTATTAAATAAAGGTTCTACAATAAACTTCTTGTTCTTTTTGTCTGCTATTAATTGTTGAACATCAGCAATAGATACACTAAATTCTACTTCTTTAGCAGCATTTAATTTTTTTGTTAGCGCATTCCAAGCATTAAATTTTTCTGGTGTAAACAGTGTAGAATCTTTTACAGCAAGAATGATTAAGTTCCCTTCTTCTCCAAAAATTTCTAAAAATTGATTGTACTGAATATTTGCTTCATGGGTTTCTGGTAGCAAGTTAGCTTCTGTATATGAAAACTTCATATGCTTCATCTGATTTGCTAAAAAAGCAGTAAATGCAGCAATTAATAATAAAACAACATACCGGTTTCTTAAAATTAATCCGGCAATTTTTGTCCAAAAATTCATCTAGTAAAATTTATACAAATGTAATAAATGTTCTCTAAAATAAGGATAAAAAAAAGAGTGTTATTACACACTCTTTTTTTTAAAATAATAGAATATGAGTCTGTATTAAACAGTCATTATTTCTTTTTCTTTAACCACTAATAATTGTTCAATTTCTTTGACAAAAGTATCGGTTAAAGTCTGAATTTCTGCTTCGGCATTTTTCTTCATGTCGTCAGAAATATCTACTTTTTTAATATCGTTATTAGCATCTTTTCGTGCATTTCTAATGCCAACTTTAGCGTGTTCAGACTCAGATTTTGATTGTTTAGCTAATTCGATACGTCTTTCTTCTGTAAGTGGTGGAACGTTGATAATAATATTTTCACCATTGTTCATTGGGTTGAAACCAATATTAGCAACCATAATTGCTTTTTCAATTTCGTGCAACATGTTTTTTTCCCAAGGCTGAACCGTAATTGTTCTAGCATCAGGAGTATTTACATTTGCAATTTGACTTAATGGAGTAGAAGAGCCATAATAATCTACTTGAATCCCAGCTAACATTGCAGGAGTTGCTTTACCAGCTCTAATGTTTCTTAATTCTTTTATTAAGTGCTCAATTGCATTTTGCATTTGCTCTTTGGCACTATCTATAATAAATTCAATTTCTTCGTTCATTACTAAAACTTTTACAAGATGTTTTTTAATTTTTCACTATAGTTCCGATATTTTCTCCAGAAATCAATTTTAGTAGATTTCCATTGGTATTCATATCAAAAACAATAATAGGTAATTTATTTTCTTCACTTAAAGTAAAAGCTGTCATGTCCATCACTTTTAAGCCTTTTTCAATAACTTCTCTAAATGTAATGTTTTCATATTTAACAGCATCAGTATTTTGTTCTGGATCTGAAGTGTAAATTCCAGCTACTCGAGTTCCTTTTAAAATAGCATCTGCACTAATTTCAATTGCTCTTAAAACAGCTGCGGTATCTGTAGTGAAATATGGATTCCCAGTTCCTGCACCAAAAATAACAACTCTTCCTTTTTCTAAATGACGAATTGCTCTTCTTTTAATATATGGCTCAGCTATTTCTTTAATCTCGATAGCAGTTTGTAAACGTGTATAAACTCCTTCGGCTTCTAAAGCACTTTGCAATGCTAAACCATTAATACAGGTAGCAAGCATTCCCATATGATCTCCTTGTACACGATCCATTCCGTTACTAGCTCCAGCAACACCTCTGAAAATATTTCCACCACCAATAACAATGGCTACTTCAATACCTTTTTCTACAACTTGTTTAATTTCTTTTGCATATTCTGATAAACGTTTGGGGTCAATCCCATATTGTCTATCGCCCATTAATGCTTCTCCACTTAATTTTAAAAGAATTCTTTTGTATTGCATAGTCTTGTTGAAAGTTTCGCAAATATAAGGAATTCCGAGAAAGCTTTTGTGTTGTGCTTTGCGTTTTTATAAATAAAAAAAACCATCCGAAAATCGGATGGTTTTTAATGTATTGTATTTTGAAAGAAGATTATCCTAAAGCAACTCTTTTAAAAGTGCTAATAGCAACGTCTCCGTAAGAACCAACATATGCAGCTACATTTTTCTTTTCATCTTTGATGAAATTTTGATCTAATAAACATTGTTCTTGATCTAATGTAGTGTTGTCAGAGACGAACCTTTCCATTTTACCTGGTAAAATTCTATCCCAAATTTGTTCTGGTTTTCCTTCAGCTTTTAACTCGGCTTTAGCAGCTTCTTCAGCATTAGCTAAAACTTCTTCAGTTAATTGAGACATAGAAATGAATTGAGGAACATTTTTCAATGTTTTCCCTAATCTTCCTAGTTCAATATTATCTTTTTCAATCACAGCAATTCTTGCTTCAGTTTCTGCAGTAACAAATGTAGGATCAAAATCTTTATATGATAAAGTAGTTGCTCCCATTGAAGCAATTTGCATTGCAACATCTTTTGTTAAAACATCTGCATTATTAACGGCAGAAGTTAAACCAACAATCGCAGCAATTTTACCACCATGAGTATAAGAACCAACAAATGATGCGTCAACTTTCTCAAAAGCAGTAATTTCTAGTTTTTCACCGATAACTCCAGTTTGTTCAACTAGTTTGTCAGCAACAGTCATTCCATCAAAATCAGCAGCTAAGAAAGATTCTTTGTTGTCATGATTTAATGCGATGTCTGCAAATTGAGCAGCTAATTCTTTAAAAGAATCGTTTTTCCCAACAAAGTCAGTTTCACAAGCCAAAACGATAGCAACACCAGAAGTGTTGTCATCATTAATTTTTGTTACAGCAGCACCTTCGTTAGATTCTCTGTCAGCTCTTTTTGCAGCTACTTTTTGACCTTTTTTACGTAATACATCAATTGCTTTTTCGAAATTACCTTCTGCTTCTACTAATGCCTTTTTACAGTCCATCATTCCAGCACCAGTTGCTTCTCTTAATTTTTTTACGTCTGCAGCAGTTATATTTGCCATGTCACTTTTATTTTTTTTGAAAAACCTTCCTAATGTTAATTAGAAAGGTTTTGCGTAATTATACATTTAATTATTTTGCTTCTTCTGAAGTTGCTTCTTTTGCGTCAGCCTTTGGAGCCTCAGCTTTTGGAGCTTCCTTTGCAGGAGTTGCATCTTTTGCAGGAGCTTTTACTGTTTCAGCCTTTGGAGCTTCTTTTTCAGTTTTTGCTTTTTCTTTTACTGCTTTTCTTTCAGTTAAACCATTTGCAATAGCATCAGTAATATAACCTAATACTTTTTCAATTGATTTAGAAGCGTCATCGTTAGCTGGAATTACAAAATCAATCGGTCTAGGATCAGAATTTGTATCTACCATTGCGAAAATAGGGATGTTTAAGTTTTTAGCTTCTGCAACAGCAATGTGCTCTTTCTTAACATCTACTACAAATATAGCACCAGGTAAACGAGTCATATCAGTAATAGAACCTAGATTCTTTTCTAATTTAGCTCTCTGACGGTTAATTTGTAACTTCTCTCTTTTAGATAAAGCATCAAAAGAACCATCTAACTTCATTCTATCGATAGTAGCCATTTTCTTAACAGCTTTTCTAATAGTTACAAAGTTTGTTAACATTCCACCAGGCCATCTTTCAGTAATGAAAGGCATGTTAATGCTTTTTGCTTTTTCTGCAACGATATCTTTAGCTTGCTTTTTTGTTGCAACAAATAAAATCTTTCTACCTGAATTAGCAATTTTCTCTAATGCAGCAGCAGTTTCTTCTATTTTTGCAGCAGTTTTATACAAATCGATGATGTGTACACCATTACGTTCTGTATAAATATAAGGAGCCATGTTAGGATCCCATTTTCTAGTTAAGTGACCGAAGTGCACTCCGCTATCTAGTAATTCTTTAATGTTTACGTTTTCCATTGTTTACTTTCTTTAATTGTAGCAATATCTAAGTAGCCTGTTTTTAGAGTCTTAGATATTTAGATGCTAAACTGTTTATTTATACTATAAATTAACAATTCACTACCACGTTTAAATAGAAACCTCGAAATAAATTCGAGTAGTCTATTAACGTTTCGAGAATTGGAATTTTTTTCTTGCTTTCTTTTGACCAAATTTCTTTCTCTCAACCATTCTTGGATCTCTTGTAAGTAATCCTTCAGGTTTTAAGATAGCTTTATGCTCTTCGTTGATTGCTACTAATGCTCTAGTAATTGCTAAACGAATTGCTTCTGCTTGACCAGTTACACCACCTCCAAAAACATTTACTTTAATATCATAAGATGTTAAGTTGTCTGTTAATTGTAGTGGTTGTTGAACTTTATATCGTAAAGTTGAAGTTGTAAAATAATTGTCAAACTCTCTTTTGTTGATGGTAATATTTCCTTTTCCTTCAGAAAGGTAAATACGTGCAACAGCTTTTTTTCTTCTACCTATTTTGTGTACTGTTTCCATTATCTTAATTCGTTAACGTTAATAGCTTTTGGGTTTTGAGCAGTATGTAAATGCTCAGTTCCAGCATATACATAAAGATTTCTGAAAAGAGCGCTTCCTAATTTGTTCTTAGGTAACATTCCTTTTACTGCTTTTTCGATTAATCTTGTAGGATTTTTTCCGAACATTTCTGTAGCAGTCAAAGATCTTTGTCCACCAGGATACCCTGTATGGCGGATGTACGATTTTTGTTCCCACTTCTTACCAGTAAGAACGATTTTCTCTGCGTTAATTACTACAACGTTATCACCACAATCTACGTGAGGTGTAAAGTTTGTTTTGTATTTACCTCTAATTAGCATTGCTATTTTAGAAGAAAGACGACCCAATGTTTGTCCGTCCGCATCAACAACTAACCACTCTTTGTTAGCAGTCTCTTTGTTTGCTGATACTGTTTTGTAACTTAATGTGTTCATTACACTATTAGTTTTTGTCAATTAATAAATAAAATTTTCCCTTAAAAAAGGTCTGCAAAGGTACGCTTTAATATTCAATTGACAAATAGCGTTTTGGTTTATTTTAGAGAAGTTTTCGAATTGCCTAACTAGATAATTAGCAAATAATTAAGAGCCAACTTTTATGATTTTGACAGCGTAACTTTTTTTATATAAACAAAGTGTTATTTTTGTCAGCTTTTTAAAGGATCATCTCAAGCTATTAACCTATCGTTTTTTAAGATAAATTCATTTTAACTATGATTTAACTTTTCATGTTAAAAGAATTAACAATTCATTAAGATAGAAAAAAGACATTTGAGAGTTTATTTTGTAACACTTCTAATTATTGGAAGTCTTTGTTAAAAAATATTCTTTTACAATCAATCAAATTTAACTATTAGAATGACTAAAAAACTCTCATTTATTCTTGCAGTATGCATGTCAACTTTTGCATTTGGCCAAGAAAAAGCAACTACAAACAAAGTTCCTAAGAGAATTTACAATACAAAAAAAGTTACTACAGCTCCAGTTTTAGACGGATTAATTACTGATGAAACTTGGAATAGTGTTGAATGGGCTGGCGACTTTAAACAGTGGATGCCAGATGAAGGAAAAGCACCTGCGCAAAAAACAAAATTCAAAATTATTTATGATGAAAAGCACATTTATGTTGCTGTTCGTTGTTATGATTCAGAGCCAGAAAAAATTGTAAACAGATTGTCTCGTAGAGATGGAAATGATGGAGATTGGATTGAGGTGAACTTTGATAGTTACCACGATTTAAGAACAGGATTTGCATTTACAGTAACTGCAGCTGGAGTAAAAGGAGATGAAGCAATTTCTGCAAATGGAAATAATTGGGATGGAAGTTGGAATCCTATTTGGTATGTAAAAACAAATATTGATAAAGAGGGTTGGACTGCGGAAATGAAAATCCCATTAACTCAGGTTCGTTTTTCTGATGAAGAAAACCAAGTGTGGGGATTACAAATGCACAGAAATAATTTTAGAGAGAATGAGCGTTCAATTTGGCAAAGAATTCCTAGAGATCTTCCAGGTTGGGTAAGTAATTTAGGAGAACTACATGGAATTAAAAATATAAAACCACAAAAGCAAGTAGAAATTCAACCTTATATGGTTGGGCAAACTGAAACTTTTGAGAAAGAAGCAGGTAACCCGTTTGCAACAGGAAAAAGGAGTAATGCAAATTTTGGTATCGATGGTAAAATAGGAATCACCAATAACCTAACATTAGACTTTACTGTTAATCCAGATTTTGGTCAAGTAGAAGCAGATCCGTCAGCAATTGCATTAGATGGTTTTCAAATTTTCCAAGAAGAGCAAAGACCATTTTTTGTAGAAAATAAAAGTATTTTCGATTACCAAGTAACCAAAGCGCAAGCTGGAGGACCTTTTACAAGAGATAATGTTTTTTATTCTCGAAGAGTTGGTAGAAGTCCTCAAGCTGGAACAACAGCAGGTTCTGGAGAATTTGTAGATAGACCTGGAAATACAACAATATTAGGAGCAACAAAGTTTTCTGGAAAAACAAAATCAGGATTGTCAATCGGGATTTTAGAAGCCGTAACACAAGAAGAATTTGCAGAAATAGATAATAACGGTACAAGAAGAAAAGAAGTTGTAGAGCCTTTAACTAATTTTTTCTTAACCAGATTGCAAAAAGAATACAACAATAGTAATACGTTAATTGGTGGAATTCTAACTGCAACGAATAGAAATTTAACAGATACAAATATTAATAGTTTACACAATGCGGCCTATTCTGGTGGTCTAGATGTTAGGCATCAATGGAATAACAGAAGCTGGTATGTAGAAGGGAATATAGTTCTGAGTAAAGTATTAGGAAGTAGAGAAGCAATTTACAATACACAAACAAGTTTAAGGCATAATTTTCAACGAGTAGATGCTACTCATGTTTCTGTAGATCCAACAAAAACCTCTTTAACAGGAACAGGTGGTAACATTAAAATAGGGAAATCTGGAGGAGGAACCTTTGTATTTGATACAGGAGTTACATGGCGTTCGCCAGAATTAGAAATGAATGATATGGGTTTTCAACGTAACGCAGATGATATTACTCATTACAATTGGATGGCTTATAGATCATTGAAACCATTTTCTATTTTTAGAAGATTACAGGTAAATTACAACCATTATGTTTCTTGGAATTTTGAAGGGAAAAACACTTATTTAGGAATCAACACCAATTCTCATGCAACGTTTAAAAACAATTGGAGAACAGGTTTTGGAATGCATTATGTTACGGTAGATTATACTGATTCAGCATTACGAGGTGGGCCGATGTTAAAATTGACAAATTCATTTGATTACAATATGTATATCAGTAGTGATCAAAGTAAAAAAGTACAATTTAACGTTAGAGCAGGACAAACTAAAGGAGCAGAAAACTCTTTTAAAAGAACTTCTTTTTCTTTAGGAATGACATATGTGCCAATAAATTCTTTTAATATTTCTTTAGAAGCAAGACTTAATTCTAATCAACAAGAATTGCAATATGTAACAACGGGTTCTTACAATAGTAATGCTCGTTATATCAATGCTAGTTTAGACCAAGACACCTTTAATTTATCATTAAGATTAAACTATACGTTAAGCCCAACAATGTCTATTCAATATTATGGTTCGCCATTTATTTCTAGAGGGCGTTATACAAACTTTAAACACATTACCAATTCGTTAGCAAATAAATTTACCGATAGATTTCAGCCGTATGCAAGCAATCAAATTACTTATGACGGAGTTTCTGATAGCTATTTGGTTGATGAAAATACTGATACAGTTACTGATTATACGATCGGAAACCCAAATTTCTCGTTCATTCAATTCCAATCTAATTTAGTAGCACGTTGGGAATATATTCCAGGTTCTGAAATCTTCTTAGTTTGGTCTCAAGGACTAACAGGTTCTGGTAATCCGATGGATAAATTGTTACCAAGTTTAAGAGAGAATATTGCAGGTCAAAAACCTCATGATATTTTCTTAATCAAAGCAACTTACAGGTTTATGATGTAATAAATATGTAAAGATATTTACAAAATAAAAAAAGCCGAGTTTACTAAAACTCGGCTTTTTTATGAAATGTCATTTTCTCTTTTGTTGTTGGGTGTGTAAACTCAATCTCTGCAGCATGTAAATGCAATCGACTTGCTTTTTTACCATACAAATCGTCTCCAATAATTGGAGTATTTAACCCTAATTTATGAGATGCATGAACACGCAATTGATGGGTTCTTCCAGAAACTGGAAACAAATGAACTCTTGTTTTTCCATTCAATCTTTCAATTACTTTCCAGTTTGTAAGCGCGGGTTTTCCATGCTCATAACAAACCAATTGTCTAGGTCTATCATCTAAATTAACACGTAATGGTAGCTCAATAGATCCAGAGTCATTTGTAAGGTCTCCATCTAACAAAGCTTCGTATCTTTTTTTAACAGTTTTAAGGATAAACTGACTTTGTAGATCCTTATGAGACTTCTTATTTTTTGCAATCAATAAAATACCAGAAGTAGACATGTCTAATCTGTGGACAATAATTGGTCCTGAAATATTTGGGTATTTGTGTTTGATTCTAGTATACACAGAATCTTGAATGTGAATCCCTGGTACAGATAAAAACTCGGCAGGTTTGTGAATTACAATAATATCATCATCTTCAAATAAGTATTCTAATTCTTTTCCAATCGCAGGATTTTGCAACATAGGATTGGTGTCCATTTCAATTCCTTTTAACATATGTGTTAAAATCGGTTTGCATTTTCCTTGGCAAGCCGGATAAAACTGTTTGTGCTTTCTGATTTCTTTATTTGGTGATTGTCCCCACCAAAATTCAGCCATTGCAATCGGTTTTAAATCGTTTAGAAAAGCATATTGTAATAATTTTGGTGCTGCACATTCTCCAGAGCCCGCAGGCGGATTTAACTCTGAGGTTTCAGAAAATAGTTGCGATAAATCTTTGACTTCTTTTTTAGAATTTAAAAATTGGTATTGTTCAAATAAATACTGTTGTAATGCTGCAGATTTAGTTTTTCGCTGCTCTTTTAACATGTCAATTTGATGAGTGAAAACAGCAAGTTTTTCTTTAATTTCGTTTAAAGTATGATCCCAATAGCGAGTAACATTATTAAAGAAATATTTACCTTCTAAACTTTCTTTTGCTAATTCTTTTTCAAAAGTAGCATAAGCTTCCAGTTTCAATTCAAACCGAGCTTTATCTCTACGTAGATCACGCTCGTTTTTTGCAGATTTTAACTCCTGTTTTTTCTCTTTTATATCAATCGCAGCTTTTTTCTTTTCTGATTTTAATTGCGATAACAATACTAAATAGTCAAGGTTATTCTCTAAGTTTTCTAGTTCTGTGTTGATACTGTTTAAAACGTTTTCTTCTTGTAAGAAATACGAATCCTTGGTGAGCATGTCAAAAACAGGTGGAACAAATTTTTTGTGCATGTTTACTTCTGCTAATTTCCCGGAAACGGAAGCAAGATAGCCAAGTTTTCCTCGTTGGTTTTGAACCACTAAAACCCCAAACATTTTTCCAATAACCAATCCTTTTTTAGAAGTATTTAGTCCAAAATTATGTTCAAAATCGGTTTGATTTTTTAAATAGTCTTGTACCTCATTAGCTGCAATCTCACATAAAATATGAGGTTCGTAATAAAATGGAAACGTAAACTTAGTTGGAAGTTTAATTTCGTTTATTGAAGTAGAAAAATGTTGAAAATGTGTTTGCACAAAAGGTTGAGTAAAATTCTGAGCAAAGATACTTTTTAAAGTAGTATTAGACAAAATCAATAATTAGTTGAGATTTACTTTGCGTAACTTTAGCTATTGTTTTCTAAATTAATACGTTTAATAGAGTTTTTGCAACGCTTCAGATTATGCATTGTCTTTATAAATGTAGAGCTGTATTTATTACGATTCAAAATTAACTAAACCAAATATGCATCAAGTAAAATTGATAGAAGAGTGTAAATCAAATAACAAGCGTGCTCAAATAGAGCTGTATAGAAAATACAATCAGGCGATGTATAATGTTGCCATGCGTTTACTTAAGAATCCTGATAACGCAGATGATGTTATTCAAGAATCTTTTTTAAGTGCATTTAAAAATATACATCAATTTAAAGGAGAAGTGACTTTTGGGGCTTGGCTTAAAAAAATTGTAATTCACAAATGCCTTAATCATTTAAAAAAGAAAGAGCTTGATGTAATTTCTTTGGATGAATCACAAGCGTATAATACAGAAAAAGAAGAAACTGATAACTGGGAGTTTGATAGTTTAATCGTGCTAGAAGATGTGAAAAAAGGCATAGATAAACTTCCAGATAAATACAAGTTGGTAGTGGTGTTATACTTAATAGAGGGATTTGATCATGAGGAGATTTCTGAAGTTTTAGATATTTCTGTAGTAGCATCAAGAACGCAACTAATGAGAGGAAAAATTAAACTAAGACAATTATTAAAACGACAAGGTTATGGAACAGAATCTTAAGAAATTATTTGAACAAGATCGTCTAGTAAATCATAAACGAAGCGCTGATCATGAAGATCTTTTTATAGAACAACTTTACAAAGAATTACCTGTAAAAAAGAGAATTTCTTTTTCAAGTTTTAGAATTGCAGCTTCAATTTTGGTTCTTATAGGAATTGGAGCACTGTCTTATATGATACTTGATAACCCTTCAAATAAAAAGAATGTGTTTGAAGCGTATACATTAAAGAATATTTCACCTGAATTGGAAGAAATTGAAAGCTTCTATGTTTCGAATATCAATTTAATAGTATCAGATATAGAGAAGAATAGTGAGAGTCGAACACTTGTTAAAAGGTATATGAAGCGTCTTTCTCTTTTGAAAGAAGAATACAAAAACCTTATTACTGAAATGAATGAAGAGGGCCCAAACTCATTAAGTATAAGTGTATTAATAAATAACTTAAAATTACAATTAGAGTTATTGCAAGAATTAAGTGAACAGGTAAGATCAACAAAAAACAGAAAAAATGAAATTATATAAAACAAACAACTGTGCATTCTTCCTTTTAGGAATAATGCTTGCCATAACTAACAGTTACGGACAAGTTTTAACTAAAACCAAGCAACTTCAGTTTTCAGTAAAAAGCAATGTAGCTATTGAGTTACAAAGTAAATATACAAACATAGAGTTTGAGTTAACAGACAACAATAAAGTTATGATTGAGGCAGTAATGGATATTGAAGGTCTATCACAAAAAGAAGCAGATGCTTATTTTAAAAAGTGGAAATTTAAAGCTAATAAGAATAATAACAAACTAGTAATTAGTTCAATTTTACGCAATAACACGAGTACAAATCTTGATAAACATGGGTATTATAATGGTTATTTTATTGATGGTGAGCAGCTTGATGCAATAACACCAGAAAAAAAAGGGAGTCTTAACCGAGTAAATACATTCAAGTATACTGATAAACCGCTAAATGAGAATACGAAAAAGTTTGATAATGCTGCCTACATTGAACAAGGAGATAGCTACCTATTGAAGTGGCAGAAGAAAAATAATGAAAAAATTGGAAAACGTTGGTTTAATAAAACGAAAGAAGAAAGAATTCTATTGCAAAAAGCTGTACAAGATGATAAACCTCAAAAAGTAAAAAAAGCAACAATTAAGGCTAGAAAAAGTATTAGTTCTAAAGAGGAGTTAAAGGCTAGACTGAAAAAAAATAAATTACCAAAAACCAACGTGAGATCTTTGCCAAAAAGAGCTATTGTAAATAAAACACTAAAAATTAAAATCCCGAGACATGCTCAATTAAATATAACTGTAAGACATGGAAAAGTGATTATTTCTGATGAAATAACAAATTTAAAGGCCAACTTAAGTTATGTTTTGCTTCAAGCAAATATAATAAGTGGAAAGAATACAGCAATTAAAGGAGCGTATACCAATTTTGAGATTAACCAATGGAAAGCTGGAAATCTTGATATAACATTTTCAGATTTTGCACTAATAAAAAAGGTGAAAAGAATTAATATAACATCTAATGCATCATTGGTTTCAATTGATAATGTTACAGGTAATATAAATGCTAAAGGAAATTTCAAAATGCTTGGTGTTGATTTGTCTTCAACAATTACATACGCAAATATCGATGTAGAAGACAGTAAAGTAGTTTGGGTAAAGCTACCAAACAGCCCATATAATTTACGTTACGAAGGAATAGATTCTAAGTTGATTCATCCAAAAAAATTCTCCTTAAAAGCAGTAAAGAATAATTCTTCAAAACAACTTTTAGAAAATTTGCCTCTAAAAAACAATGCCCGCTTCGTAAAAATAAAAGCATTGGCTAGTGTACTACAAATTTATGATATCTCTTGGGATGATTTAGAGATTAAGAGTCTGGAAGGGCTTTAATAGTTAGGGATGATAAACTACATATGATCTCATAAAAATTTCACTACTTATTTAGTCTAATAAAATAATTAAAAAATCAACAGTTATAAACACGCCCAAAAATGAAAAAAATAAATCTATTATTAATCTTCTGTATTGTAGCAACGGTAGGCTATGCACAAGAAACTACCAAAAACTTTAAAGACGCTTTTAAGTTAATAGAAGTGTGGTTGGATGCTCAAAAAGATTTTGAAAACATTCCTAGTATTTCGGCAGTGATTGTGAAAGACCAAAAAACACTTTGGACTGGAACCTTTGGAAAACCAAATTTAGCACAAGAGAAAAAAACAGCTGTTTCAACTACTAGTAGCATCTGCTCTATAACTAAATCTTTTACGGCAGTAGCTATTATGAAATTAGTAGATGCCGGAAAGCTTAATTTAAGTGATAAGGTTAAGGATATTCTTCCATTTTACAAAGTGAAACAGAAGTTTCCTAAAGGAGGCTCGGTTACTGTAAGATCCTTATTGTCACACTCTTCAGGATTACCGAGTAATACAGGACATAGTTATTTTACAGGGCCGGACTTTATTTTTCCTTCAAAAGAAGAGTTTCGTTCTACACTTAAAAATATGGAAACGGAAAGTGAAGTTGGAGCCAAAGTAAAGTACAGTAATGTAGGATATGCGCTATTAGGAGAAATTATTGAAAAGGTGTCTGGAATACCTTATGAAGCATATCTAATGAATGAGGTAATAAGCCCGTTAAAAATGACAAATACATATATGGGAATGAAGTCAGGTAATAATAGACAGGCTATTGGTTATACGGCTATAAACAGAAATAGAACTCGTAATCGAGTAAATGCGTTTCAGACTAAAGCAATGAAACCCTCAATGGGACTTTGGACTACTATTGATGATTTGGCAAAATATACTTCTTGGCAATTTAGGTTAAGAAATGCATCTAAAGCAGAAATCTTAAAACCAGCAACAATAAGAGGTATGCACAGTTTAGAAGTTACTGGTAAAGGCTATGAGAATGCGTGGGGTCTTGGATTTACGGTGAGTAAGGATTCCAAAGGTGATGATTGGGCAATGCATGGAGGAACCTGTCCAGGTTTTGTATCCATGCTTCAGCTAAATGTAACAACAAAAATGGGCTATGCTATTATGATCAATGCCAATAGGTCAAGTACTTTTAAATATCTAAATGGGATAAAACAGATTTTAAGTAAAGTAAAACCTATAAAAGAGAATATTACTAAAAGTTCAGTTAATCTAGATGACTATACAGGTTTCTATAGTATGAATCCGTGGAATAGTTCTATCTACATTTCTACATGGGGAGAAGATTTAGTAATTCTACAGTTACCAGAAAATAGTCCAAAATATGGAATGAGATTTTTTAAGCATATTAAAGGAGATACGTTTCGTCAGAGAAAAGAAAATGGCGAGTTAGGAGATGAATATGTTTTTGAGAAAGATAAAAACGGCAAGGTGTTTCGATATTTTGAAGAGGGGAATTATAAAAATAAAATGAGGAATTAATAATTTTTAAGGTGTTGGTCTTTAGCTCTTTTTATAAAGGGCTTTATAATATGACTGTTACGTGGTTCTAATCTGAGGCTATTTCTTTCAAAGCTTTTACAAAAATATCCAATTCTTCAGTCGTTGTAAATACATTGGGTGTAATTCTACAACCACGTACCACTTTACCATTAATACCGACGGTGAAAATTTTATAATCGTCCATTAATTTTTTTGCTAAATCTGTAGGAACTATTCCTTCAATTCCAACATTGGCAATTCCACAGGCTTTATGAGATTCTATAGGTGTATTTAAAATAACCTTTGGAAGATTCCGTACTTGTTTTGTCCAGTATTCTTGTAAGTATCTTAATCGAGCTTCTTTTCTAGCTCCACCCAACATATTGTAGTAGTCAATGGCGTTTTCTATAGCTAAGTCATGATACACAGGATTTGTTCCTGTGTGGTTTAATCTTGTAATGTCTCCAGCTTCTCTTGTGTGCTCTGCGTAAATTGGCCACAAAGTATCAATATGTTTATCAGCAACATATAATAACCCTGTTCCTAAAGGAACCGATAACCATTTGTGCAGACTAGACCCGTAGTAATCGCATTCTAAATCGTTAATGTCAAATTCAAAATGACCAACACAATGCGCTCCGTCAACCATTACTTGCACACCTTTACCGTGTGCCATTTGACAAATCTTTTTGATAGGTAAAATGTGCCCTGTTATATTTATCATATGACAGACCATTAACAGTTTTGTTTTTGGCGTGATAGCATTAGCGTAGAGGTTTACAATTTCTTCATCTGATTTTGGGTGATTTGGGACAGAAACTATGTTGTTTACCACTCCAAACCGATTAGCAACTTGCTCAAACATCACTCTCATTGCTCCATAATCTTGAGCAGCAAAAACAGCTTCATCTCCAGGTTTCCAATCCATTCCTTTAATCACCATATCTAAAGATTCTGTAGTATTTCTGGTAATAATTACATTTTTAGTAGGACTGTTAATTACTTTTGCTAATTTCTCAGACATGCGTTTTTTATCAGCTACTCGCTTCGTACGCATATAAAAAGAGCCTTCGTAATTTACCATATCTATTAATTTATGTAAGGCATCTAAAGTTGGAGTAGGAATGATATTATAATAGCCACTTTCTAAATTGATATAGTCAGGTTTTAGTTTGTAATCTTGTCGAATTTTTAACCAAAAATTTTCATTACTAGCAAGTTTGTTGGCTGGTGTTTTTGCAGCTTCATCAGCATAAGAAGCCAACGCACTTCCATAAAATGGAGCGCTTAAAACTGCTAACGAGATGTTTTTAAGAAATTCACGTTTTTTCATTTGGTTGGTTTTTGTTAAAGATACAGAAATCTTATTTATTGTATTGAAGGTCAGTTGTTAACTGGTTATTCGTTACAAGCACCACTTAAGGTATGATTGCAGACAAGGGATTATTGTTCAGTGCTACCTTTAATTTTGACACTTTGAAAAGTGTTACTTATTCTCTTTCTAAAAAAAAACAGGTATTTATACTCCCTGTCAATTTAATAATTAGTTGTATTTTCTACACTCAAAAATTTACTCGTAGATACATTTTTACGCAACCAAAATTAGCTGCTTTGAAACCAATTCGTACTATTGATGATGTCATTGAAATTTTAAAAGGCATTATAGAGCAATCGCAAAACAATAATGATACATTAGGGTATTTTGCCGCTTTATACTTAAAAGTAACTCAAAGCGTAAAAGAAGGAATCACTAATAACCTCTTTGATGATGGCCCTAGAATGGAAAAACTAGATGTTATTTTTGCTTCTAGATATATTGATGCTTATACTGCCTTTCAGGATAACAAACCCGTAACAGAATCTTGGAAAAAAGCTTTTGATCTATCAGAAAAGTATTGGCCAATTGTGCTACAACATTTACTTATTGGAATGAATGCACATATCAACTTAGATTTGGGAATTGCCGCTGCAGAAGTGATGAAAGGAAAGGATATTAATAACCTTAAAGGCGACTTTGATAAAATTAATGAAGTGCTTTCTAAATTGGTTCATGATGTTGAAAATGATTTGTCAGAGATTTGGCCAACGTTAAAAAAAATATTGAAATGGACAGGGAAAGTAGATGACTTCTTGGTAGATTTTAGTATGGAAATTGCTAGAGATGGTGCCTGGAAGTTTGCTGTTGAGGTTTCCAATTCACCAAAAGATAAAGTAACAGGAGTTATTGTATTAAGAGATCAACGTGTAGCAAAAACAGGGAATCTAATTACAAACCCAGGACGAAGTATAAACATCATTTTTGATATTATTAGATTAGGTGAAAAAGGATCGGTTTCTGATAAGATTGCTGACTTAAAATAAATTAATCAGTTAGTAGTTCGTTAAAATACCCTCTAATTATATCACTGTCAGGACCAGGAGCTCTATCTTTAATGAGTTGTCCATTTTGGTTGAAAATTAAATATCTGGGGAAACTATTTAGTTCTAGATACTTATAAAATTTAACTTTTAAATAATTTACACTAAGATAACTATTTGTTAGTTTTTCTTTTGCTTCTGCTTTTTTCCATTTGCTAGAGTCTTTGTCTCCAGAAATAAAAATATACACGATATCTTTTTCGTTATATTCTTTTTTTAAGGCTTTGTATGATGGGAAAGCTTGTCTACAAGGAGCACACCAACTAGCCCAAAAATCTATATAAATTATTTTCCCTTTATTTTTATCAATTACTTCTTTTAGTGTGGTATGATTGTTTTTTGAATCTACTAATAAAACATCTTCTGTTGTCTTATAAATTGATTTTAAAAATTCAGAATCATCTTTAATGGGGGGCTGTCTGTTTTTTTGAGAAACTGAAGATTGATATTTGGCATATCTATTTTTATAGGTTGCACTGGGAAACAATGTTTTAATACTTGTTAAATACTTTAAAAGAAGATGTCTCTTATTGTCTATGGAAAAATTATTGCTCGTAAAAACAAAATCAAAACCTTCTAGGGTGTTTCTAGCCATTCCATTTCCTAATGAAATAATCTTTTTCTTCAAATTACTAAAAACATATTGCCTTAAATATAATTCGTATCCTTCTACGTGTAAGTCGCCTTTTTTTAAAAGGTTGAGTTTAAATACCCCGGTCTTTAATTCTTTTTTGTAGGTTATAAGTTTTTTGTAGTACGTATATTCAGCATTTGAAAGAAGATGGTTTCTAGACAAGGAATCTAAAGAAATCAGTATTTTATTATAGGCCTTAATAGCTTCTTTTTTTGCGTTTTTTTTAGCTGTTTTATTACTAAGGAATCGAGAAATGAAGATTCTTTTATCACTAGCTTTAAATTTATTTATAGCAATTAATACATCTTCGTCGTGTTTTTTAAACTGCCTATTTGTTACTTTTAAATTAGGTCTCCCATTAACATATTCAATAGTAGCATTATCACCTCTTCTTAGGATGTACATTTGTGATTTACCAGGGTTGTATCTTAACTTTAAGTATATGGTATCTTGGTCAAAAACTTTAGATAACACCTTCTTTGTAGGATTAAACTTCAAAGGGTGGCGTTTATAATTTCCTTTTAATTTATAAGTTATAGTGGGGCTTTTGTCAATTCTATAGGAATTTGGACCTGTAGCAGTTTTGTGTTTAATTTCAGGGATATTTTTAATATTCAGACGAATTTTACTGGCACTAACAGATTGACTTTTTACCTCATTATTAAGAGGAGAGAATAATAGAAATAGCGTAAAAATGAATAAAATAGTAGTTTTCATATAGCAGTTTTTCAATAGTTTACAACAATAATTGAACCAATTTTAAAACAGTTATAATGCAGTATGTATTGTTTAAAAGTGAGTGTTTATGTTAGATGTGCTAATAGTTAGAATTTCTAATTTACCAACTAGCAGTCGGAGAAAACAACAAATCTGTTGGAGTATCAACATCATATAAATATTGATAACCTCTAGATTCTTTTTGGCAAAAAGGTTCCATAAGCTTAATCATGTTGACAAAGCTTTCTAAGGTCAGTACACAAAAAAAAGTTTCATTGTCCTTGGTAAGGATGCCTTCATCAGATGTAAATAAACCAAAAATTAAATTACAATTTCTTGGTGTTATAAAATCCACTTCAGATAAATCTAGTTTTTTCTTTTTATCAATAATTACATCCTTAATTAGGTCTCTAAACTTAATTGCTTCGGCCATGTCAAAGTTGTATAGTCTAACAACATTTTCGTCAAGTTCATTTACGTTTTCTATATAATCTAATTCCATCTTTTTGGGTATTAATGAGCTTCTAACCAATTTTGTCCAATTCCCATTTCTACATCTAATGGGACTGCCATTTTATAAGCATTTTCCATTTCTTCTTTGATAATAGGTTTGATAATTTCCAATTCCTCTTTATGTGCATCAAAAACCAATTCATCATGTACTTGTAGTAACATTTTAGACTTGAATTGTTCTTTTTCGAAACGTTTGTGAATGTTAATCATCGCTAATTTAATAATGTCTGCAGCAGACCCTTGTATCGGGGCATTTACAGCATTTCGCTCTGCAGCTCCACGAACAATTGCATTCTGAGAATTGATGTCTTTTAAATACCTGCGTCTGTTTAAAACCGTTTCTACATATCCGTTCTCTCTTGCAAAATCTACTTGTTCTGCCATGTAGTTTCGTAATTTTGGGTAGGTTTCATAATAGGTGTCAATCAGCGCTTTTGCTTCTTTTCTACTTAAATCTGTTTGATTGCTCAACCCAAAAGCAGAAACTCCATATACAATTCCGAAGTTCACCGTTTTGGCATTGCTACGTTGTTCTCTAGTAACTTCTTCTAACGGCACATTAAATACTTTTGCAGCTGTAGAAGCATGAATGTCTTCGCCATTTTTAAAGGCTTCAATCATGGTTTCTTCTTCACTCAATGAGGCAATAATTCGCAATTCAATCTGACTGTAATCCGCAGCTAATAATACATGGTTTTCATCGCGTGGAATAAATGCTTTACGCACTTGTTTACCGCGCTCTGTTCTAATCGGAATGTTTTGTAAATTGGGGTTGTTAGAACTCAATCTACCTGTTGCCGCAACTGCTTGTGCGTATACTGTATGAACTCTTCCTGTTTTTGGATTTACTTCATTTGGTAATGCATCAACATAAGTACTTTGTAATTTTTTATACTGACGATATTCTTGAATATCTCTAATAATTTGATGCTCTTTTGCCAAGTTGCTCAAAATATCTTCAGAGGTTGCATATTGACCTGTTTTTGTCTTTTTAGGTTTCTCTACCAATTTCATGTTTTCAAACAAAACAACTCCTAACTGTTTGGGTGATGCTAGATTAAATTCCTCTCCAGCTTGTTCAAAGACACTTTTTTCTAAACGATTGATATCATCTGCTAAATCAATCGACAATCCTTTTAGGAATTCGGTATTTAAGTTGATACCTTCAATTTCCATGGCTGTTAAAACAGAAACCAACGGCGTTTCAATATCGTTAAATAGTTTGGTAACATTTCCGCTTTCTAATTCTTTGGTAAAATGTTCTTTTAGTTGTAATGTAATATCTGCATCTTCAACTGCATATTCTGTTTGTTTAGAAAGTTCAACATCTCGCATTGACAATTGATTCTTTCCTTTTTTACCAATCAATTCAGTAATAGAAACAGGTTGGTAATTTAAATAGGTTTCAGAAAGGACGTCCATTCCGTGACGCATATCTGGATTGATCAAATAATGCGCAATCATGGTGTCAAACAACTTCCCTTTTACAGGCATATTATAATTAGATAATACTTTGATATCATATTTTAAATTGTGTCCAATTTTCTCGATGTTTTCATTCTCAAAAAACGATCTAAACTCTTCTAGAATAGTTGCTGTTTCTGCTTGGTCTTCTGGTAAAGAAACATAATAGCCTTTTCCTGTTTCCCAAGAAAAAGAAACTCCAATCAACGCAACTTCCAGCGCTTTTAAGCCTGTAGTTTCTGTATCAAAACAGACAGACGTTTGTTGAGATAATTTGTTTACTAAAATTTTTCTTGATAAAGGTGTGTTTGCTAATTGATAGAAATGATTTTTCTTGGCAATAGTTTTCATTCCGCTTTCTGATTCCTCTTCAGAAATAGCTCCAGTCCCAGGAGCAGCAAATAAATCAAATTGACCGTTATCAGGAATTTTGGCACTTTGCGAAGTTGAGGTGTTTTTTGTGTTCTCTGTAGTAGTTGTTGCTTCTGTTTGCTTTTCTCCAACGCTAGAATTTGCGTAGGTTTTAATCAGGTTGTCTGTAAGTCGTCTAAACTCTAGTTCACCAAAAATTTCTTTTATTTTTTCTAAATCTGGCCCGCAAAACTCAAAGTCTTCTTCATGAAATTCGACAGGAACATCTAGCATGATTGTAGCCAATTCTTTAGAAAGAATTCCAAGTTCTTTGCTAGCTTCAACTTTCTCTTTCATCTTCCCTTTCAAGTCGGCAGTATTGGCTAATAGATTTTCCATAGAACCGTACTGGGCTAAAAACTTTTTAGCTGTTTTCTCTCCTACTCCAGGTAAACCAGGAATATTGTCTACAGAATCTCCCATCATTCCTAAAAAGTCAATGACTTGTAAAGGGTCTTGTACTCCAAATTTTTCTTGTACTTCGGGAATTCCCCACGTTTCATATCCACCACCAAATCGAGGACGGTACATGAAAATGTTTTCAGAAACTAATTGTGCAAAATCCTTATCTGGAGTTACCATAAAAGTAGTATAACCTTCTTTTTCTGCCTTTTTTGCTAGTGTTCCGATGATGTCATCAGCTTCATAACCTGTTTTAATAACTGCAGGGATATTCATTGCTTTTAAAATCTCTTCGATATATGGAACAGCTATTTTAATCGCTTCTGGAGTTTCTTGTCTGTTGGCTTTATATTCTGGAAAAGCTTCTTTTCTGGCAACAGAACCGCCACGATCAAAACACACCGCAATATGGTCTGGTTTCTCTCTTTTTATAACATCTAATAGAGAATTTGTAAACCCTAAAATGGCAGATACATCCATGCCCTTAGAATTAATTCTCGGATTCTTTATAAATGCGTAATATCCTCTAAAAATTAATGCAAAAGCATCGAGTAGAAATAGTCTTTTTTTATCAGCCATAAGAAATTTTTGCTAGTAAATGCTAAGCTACAAAACTTTAACAGCATGTTAAAACAGTTTCTTTATTTATACTATATATTTGATAAATTTTTTAAAAATCTGATCTATGCCACGTTGGTTAATTCCTTTATTAATTGCATCTGTAATTCTTTTTGTAGTTGAGTTTTATTCGTTTCAGACGATTAAAATGTTGACGAAAAATAAAGCCATTAAGTGGGTTTGGGTATTGATTGGAGTAGTAATCTATGTCAACTTATTTTATGTGCTGTTTACTACGCCAAGAAGCGCAGGGCAAACTAAAGAATTTCAATGGGCAGTAGGTTTATTATTGACTACTTTGATTCCTAAAGCTTTTATTTTAGTGACGATGTTTGGAGAAGATGTAGTGCGAATATTCCAAAAAATTATTTCTTATGTATCAGCAGGAGAAACACAGCCATTTCCAGGAAGAAGAAAATTTGTTTCTCAATTAGCTTTAGGTTTGGCTGCACTCCCTTTTGCAGGGTTTTTATATGGAATCATCAAAGGAAAACATAATTACAAAGTGTTAAAATATCAATTATCATTTAAAGATTTACCTGATGCTTTTGACGGATTTACCATTACACAGATTTCTGACATCCATTCTGGAAGTTTTACCAATAAAGAGAAGATTGAGTATGGTGTAAACATGATTAACGAACAGCAATCAGATATGATTTTGTTTACAGGTGATATTGTAAATAATAAAGCAGACGAAATGGATAATTGGATTGATGTTTTTGGAAAGTTAAAAGCTCCTCAAGGAAAATATTCAATTTTAGGAAACCATGATTATGGCGATTATGTAGATTGGGACTCTGATGAAGAAAAAAAGAAAAATTTTCAGGCGGTAAAAGATGTGCATCCAAAGATCGGTTTTGAACTGTTGTGTAATGAACACCGTTATATAGAAAAAGACGGACAAAAAATAGCCTTAGTTGGAGTAGAGAATTGGGGAAAAGGATTTAAGAAAGATGGAGATTTACCGAAAGCTGCTTCTGGCATAAAAAAGGAAGATTTTAAAATCTTAATGACACATGACCCAAGTCATTGGGATGCTCAAGTAAAAGAGAATGATTTTAATTATCACTTAACATTAAGTGGCCATACACATGGTTTACAAATGGGAATTGAAATCCCAGGATTCTTTCGTTGGAGTCCTTCTCAATATGTGTACAAGCAATGGGCGGGATTGTATGAGGAAGCAGGTAGATTTATAAATGTAAACAGAGGATTTGGCTATCATGCCTTTCCTGGAAGAGTCGGGATTTGGCCAGAAGTAACCGTTATAGAATTGAAAAAAGTCTGATAATCAGTCGGTTTATTTAGAATTAGTATATTTGTAGTTAGGCAAGCCAACTGTTTGCCCGTTTTTTCCCCTAAAAAACTTTATGTTATGACAAAATTTGGAGAGTTAATTAATGTAGAAAAACCAGTGTTGATAGATTTCTATTTCGACTGGTCTGATGATGAAAACAACCTTGATACCTTGAAGGATGTTGCGGCTGCATTAGGTGATAAAGCAAAGGTAATTAAGATTGATATTAAAAAGAACGAAATCTTAGCAGAGACATTGCGTGTAAAAGGAAATCCAACTTTTATGATCTATAAAAATGGAGAAATGAAGTGGCGTCAAACTGGAGAGCAAGATGCCAATACTTTAATTGGCTTGGTACAGCAATACGTTTAGTTTTGTCTAAGCTTAAGAGTTGATTGCTTTAAATACATATCCTTTTTTAGAATAATACTCCAATACCTTTGGTAATGTATATTGTAGGTTTTTAGAAGCCTTTAGGCTGTCGTGAAAAACAATGATGCTTCCTTTTTTTGTGTTCTTTAATACATTTTGTAAACATTTTTCTTTTGTAATTGTAGTGTCGAAATCTGCACTTAACACATCCCACATAATAATTTTATAACCTAAACTTTTAATTTTTTGCGCTTGTTTTCTTTTGATTCTCCCGTAAGGAGGGCGAAACAACTTAGATGGATTCTCTAAGTGTTTTTCTGCTTCAAGAATGTTGTTAACGTACGATTTTAAATCAGTTTTAGAACCTTTTTTATGATTGTGTGTGTGATTGCCTATTTGATGATTTTTAGTTAGAATTCTTGCGTAAATTTCAGGTTCTTCAACGATATTTTTACCAATGCAAAAGAAGGTAGCTTTGGCGTTATATGTGTCTAAGAGATCTAAGGTCCAATCTGTGATTTCTGCCGTTGGACCATCATCAAAAGTGAGGTAAATTTCTTTTTTATCCGTAAAAAAACACCAAGTATAATTCTTGTATAATCGTTGAACTATTCTTGGCGTTTTTGTAAGGTAAGGCTTCATTTTAACCCTTTATTTCTTCTTTTTCTGATACAAAATGGTTGAAAAGTTGAAATGAATTTACAAAGTCGCTTTGTAATTTTTTAATATACTCTTTGTCATTATCATTTGCTTTAATGGTATTTAATATTCCACTATCGTACATCAACATAAGATCTTGTATTTTTTTAAGGATAATATTTCTATATTGAGGTTCAAATGTACTGTACCATTGCAATTTCTGTTGTAGAATTTTAATCAAAGTCTCAGCAGTTGCTCTTGCTTTATCTTGTTTGCCAATTTGATAATAAATTTCTGAATAGCCTAGTGCAATACTATAATGGTCAAAGTCTTCAATTGGCATTTTATCTAATGATAGATCTAGGATTTCTTCTGCCTTCTCAAAATTATTTTCATTGGCATATGTTTCTGCTAAACGCAATAAATTATTACGTAAAGAAATCGCATTTTTACGAGTTTGCTCATCAATATAAATTTTACCACTATTGATGTTTTTCCATTCTAATTTCTGAATGTTAGCATACATTTTTTCGGTGTCAATTCTACCCATGTCAAACATATTTCGCTCTCTGATTACTTGCCCCTTTGCATTGTATACTTTCATTGGTGTTTTAATAGGTACAAGTTTAAAAGACATTCCGTCTAGCTGTAAGTAGTCTTTTAGCCAAATGTATTCACCAGGGTCGTTAGCTCCTCCAGTAAAATAGATGGGTTGTTTCCAGTCAAAATTAGCTAAAATATCTAGCATTAAAATTCTGTTTTTTTGAATGCCTCTTTCATCAATAGTAATATCTATAAAATCTACTATTTTATCTGCGTCTTTAGCAGCTACAATTCCACTTTTTAACACATTTTCTTTGTTAACCGGAATTCGAATTCTATTTGTAGGATAGGTTTTTAATTTATCTTCTCCATTGTTATAATAGGTAATAGGATTGTCACTTTCAATCCATCTCATAAAATCTTTAATGTGTATAACTGAGTCCTTAAACTGAGGATGAGGTATGTGATAAATTACATCTAATGAGCCAGTTTTGTATTTGTCATGAGTTAATTGTGATGGGATTGGAGGCGCTTCATAGGTAGCTCTTTTCATCTGATCTATATACCAATCTGTAGCAAATAAACTGGTATTTACTAATTTAATATCTCTTCGAATTCCTTCAACTTCTTGCATGTACCAAAGCGGAAAAGTATCATTATCTCCAATGGTAAACATAATGGCATTTGGATCACAAGACTCTAAGTATGCTTGTGCATTTAATCGAGTTGTATATCTACCAGCACGACTATGGTCATCCCAGTTTTCTGAAGCCATTAGTGTAGGAACGGCGAGTAATGAAATAGCTGAAACCGCAATAGCAATTGTTTTTTTATTTCCGAGATGTTTTAAATATTGAAAGAGCGCAAACACTCCAAATCCAATCCAAATGGCAAATATGTAAAATGATCCTACAATCGCATAATCTCTTTCTCTGACTTCAAATGATTTTGGATTGGTGTAAAAGATTACGGCAAAACCGGTAAATGCGAAGAAAAGAAATAATGCGTAAAAATTCTTCTTATCAAATTTAACCTGATAAAGTAAACCAATAAGTCCTAGTAATAGGGGCAAAAAGTAGTATTTATTTCTTCCTTTGTTGTTCTTTACATCGTCTGGTAAATCATGTTGAGAGCCTAAACGTGCTTCGTCAATAAAATTGATTCCACTAATCCAGTTTCCATTAAAAATATCTAGCTCTCCCTGTTTGTCATTTTGTTTCCCAACAAAATTCCACATAAAATAACGTCCATACATATAACCAAATTGAAAACTAAACATAAAATGCAGGTTTTCTCCAAAGGTTGGTCTTCGTTTAGAATTTGGATGAATTCCAGTGATGGCTTTGTAGTTGTCTTCCCTAGACGGATCTACCATTCTAGGAATAAAACCTTTGTGTTTGGAAGCATATACTGGCACGGTATTTTTGTATTTGTTTACAATAATATATTTACCGTTCTTTTTGTCTTTTTCGTACTTAGGTTTGCCATCTGTATACACAGGAGCCATATTTCCATTACCGTCTGATTTGTATTCTTGTGTTCCATCATTAGAATAATAAGTATCGTAAAACACATTGGCATCACCATATTGTTCTCTATTGTAATAGGCTAATAGCTCTCTTGCACTAGAAGGATTATTTTCGTTAATAGTTGTATTTGCATTTGCTCTAATAGGTAGCATCAGCCAAGAAGAAAAGCCAAGCATGATAAAAAGCACAGATAGAATCAGTGTGTTTAAATGGATTTTATTTTTCTTTCGTGTGTAACTTATTCCAAAATAAAAACCTGCAATCAAAATGATACCTGCAATAATACTTCCAGAATTAAAAGGCAAGCCTACTGTGTTTACGAAAAATAATTCTGTAGAACTAAAGAATTGTAAGGTGTAAGGGAATAAAAATTTAAAAACAAATGCTAAAATTAATACAGAGATAACGGTAGCTATTGCTGTTGTTTTTATAGTAATTGTATGGTAGTTCTTGAAGAAATAGAGCATTACAATTGCTGGGATAACTAATAATGATAATATGTGAACACCAAAAGATAATCCTACTACAAAACAGATTAATAACAACCATCTATTTCCTCTAGGAAGATGCATTTCATTCTCCCATTTTAATCCAAGCCAAAACAGAATTGCCATTAAAAAGGAAGACATTGCATACACTTCTCCTTCAACGGCGCTAAACCAAAAACTATCTGAAAAAGTGTAGGCTAAGCCACCAACAATACCACTCCCAATAATTGCAATTACGCTAGATAATGATAATTGTTCTACTTTAGGAGTCATTTTTTTAGACAAATTTGTAATGGTCCAGAACATAAATAAAATGGTAAATGCACTTGCTAAAGCCGACATGAAGTTCAGCATTTTAGCAATTTCAGACACGTCATTTGTAAACATTGCAAAGAAAGCACCTAGCATTTGAAATAACGGTGCTCCAGGAGGATGACCAACTTGTAATTTTATTGATGTAGAAATATATTCCCCACAATCCCATGCACTAGTTGTTGGTTCTATTGTTAAGGTGTAGGTTATTAAAGCAATTAAAAATACAATCCATCCAAAAATTGTATTCCATTTTTTATAAGTAGATAATTCCATAGTCAATTTTAAATATGTGTGGCGAATTTACTAATTTATAAGTAATTTTAGATCGGTAAAACGTGGGAACTAGTAATTTAACCTAATAAAAATATGTTAAAATTAAAAAAACAACAAAAACATTTGCAGGATTAAAAGTTTGAAGTAAATTTGCACCCGCAATTGGCCCATGGTGTAATTGGTAACACACCGGTTTTTGGTACCGACATTCAAGGTTCGAGTCCTTGTGGGCCAACAAAAAACCTCACTTTTTTAAGTGAGGTTTTTTTATTTATAAGCTTTTATTTCTTTAAATTAAGAAAGTAATTACTGGTCTTAATGAGCTTTTAGAAAGATTTTTACTGATGTTTCTGTTAAATAATCTAAATAAGCCACTTCTTTCATGTGTAGAAAGGGCAATCAAATCAGCATTTACTTCTTTAGAGAAATTTAAAATACCTTTTTCAAGAGAATCATCATTATAAACATTAATTGAATGCTTTGGAGTTTCATATTCTTTTAAAAACTCATTCATTTGATTTTTTGAATTCTTAGTACTTTTAAATCCTCTCGTTGTATTTACATTTAACAAATGGATTTTACTTCCAAATTTTTGAGAGAAATCTAACAATACTTCAAATGATTTTCTGTTTTCTTCTTGAAAGTTAGAGGCGAATACCAATTCTTTAATCTTAAAATCTTTTGGGTCGTTTTTAACCGTTACAACAGGAATTTTAGAATTTCTTGCCACTTTCTTAGAAATAGACCCCATTAATAATTCTTCTAGGATAGATAATTCCTTTGCTCCCATTATAATTAGATCAGGGTTTTTTCTAGCGCTAAATTTTAAAATACCATCGTATGGGCTTTCAAATCTAATAGCATATTTTACATTGGTTGTTTTGTCGAAAAAAGTATCTCTAATGTGTAGGATTTTTTCTTTTACTTTTTGAATGTAGTGCATGCCTTGTGGGATGCCAAAAACGCTCCCTATGCCCATGTCTATCTGACCTTTTGGGAGTTCTACTAAATGTAAAAGGTACACCTCAATTTCTGTTTCACTAGCAATTTTAGAGGCTAATTTTATTGCGTACTCCGATTGAACAGAAAAATCTATTGGAACTAGAATTTTTTTCATGTTGATGAATTTTTGTAAAGATTCTCAGGAGGTACGTAAATATACAAAAAATATTTAACTTAAAGCTATTTGGGTATTAATGAATAAGTTACTATATTTGCAGCGAAAATAACGTAAAAGAAGAATGAAGGGGGCTAAAAGCCCCCCTTTTTATACCTAAAATGGATAGAAAAATAGTAGCTGATTTATTAGAAGAAGCATTGGCAGAAAATGAGAGCTTATTCTTAATTGATTTATCTTTTTCTCCAAGCAATAAAATTTTGATTATTGTAGATGGAGATTCTGGTGTTCCTTTAAATGAATGCATGAGAATTAGTAGAAGTATAGGAAATAACTTTGATAAAGAAGAAGAAGATTTTTCGTTAGAAGTAACTTCACCAGATATTACTGAACCATTAAAAGTGAAAAGGCAATATTTAAAAAATATAAACAGAATCTTAACTGTTAAAATAAATGATGAAGTTGTAGAGGGTACGTTAGTTGAGGTAAATGAAGAAAATATAGTGTTAACTTGGAAAGCTAGAGAGCCTAAGCCTGTAGGTAAAGGTAAAGTTACTGTTGAAAAAACAGCTGCAATTGCTTATCAAGATATTATAGAAGCAAAAGTGAAGATAATTTTTTAATAAGAGAGTTGAATGGAAAATATAGATTTAATTGATTCATTTTCAGAATTTAAAGACAATAAGAGTATAGACAGAGTAACATTAATGTCTATTTTAGAAGAAGTTTTTAGAGCTGCATTGAAACGTAAGTTTGGATCAGATGATAATTTTGATATAATTATTAATCCAGATAAAGGAGATTTAGAGATTTGGAGAAATAGAGTTGTAGTAGCGGATGGATTCTCTGAAGATGATAATGAAGAAATCGAATTAGCAGAAGCTAGAAAAATAGAGCCAGATTTTGAAATTGGAGAAGATGTATCTGAAGAAGTAAAGTTGATAGACTTAGGAAGGAGAGCTATTTTAGCTTTGCGCCAAAATCTGATTTCTAAAATTCAAGAACACGATAGCACAAATATCTTTAAACAATTTAAGGATTTAGAAGGAGAAATTTATAGTGCAGAAGTGCATCATATTCGACATAATGCAGTTATCTTGTTGGATGACGAAGGGAATGAAATGGTATTGCCAAAAAGTGAGCAAATTCGTTCTGACTTTTTTAGAAAAGGAGATTCTGTAAGAGCAGTTATTAAAACAGTTGAATTAAGAGGGACAAAACCTGCAATTATTTTATCTAGAACATCTCCAGATTTCTTAGTGAAATTATTTGAGCAAGAAATTCCAGAAGTATTTGATGGTTTAATTACTATTGAAGGTGTTGCAAGGATACCAGGTGAAAAAGCAAAAGTAGCTGTAGATTCTTATGATGATAGAATTGATCCGGTTGGAGCGTGTGTTGGAATGAAAGGTTCTCGTATTCATGGAATTGTTCGTGAATTAGGAAATGAAAATATTGACGTAATTAATTATACTAAAAATGAACAATTGTATATTGCTAGAGCTTTAAGCCCAGCAAAAATTGTTTCAATGGAAATTAAGCCTTACGAAGAAGAAAAAGACGGAAAGAAAGGTAGAGTTAATGTGTTTTTAAAACCAGAAGAAGTTTCTAAAGCTATTGGTAAAGGAGGAGTTAATATTCGATTAGCAAGTCAGTTAACCGGTTATGAAATAGATGTACAGAGAGAAGGTCTTGAAGACGAAGATGTAGAATTGACAGAATTTGGAGACGAAATCGAAGGATGGGTAATTGAAGAATTAAAGAAAATAGGTTTAGATACTGCAAGAAGCGTCTTAGAAAAAGATGTTGCAGAATTACTAAAAAGAACTGATTTAGAAGAGGAAACAATTTTAGAGGTTCAACAAATATTAAAAGAAGAATTTGAAGATTAATTTATTAATCAGACAATTATAAATTATTCGGAGAGTATAACTATACAATGTATAAAGTGTATTTTCTTTAAAGGCTAAACAATAAAAATATATGGCTGAAGGTAAAACAACAAGGCTAAATAAAGTTTTAAGAGAATTGAACATTTCTCTAGATAGAGCAGTAGAGCACTTATCAAAAAATGGACACGAAATAGAAGCACGTCCAACTACTAAAATATCTCGTGAAGTATATCAAGTATTACTTGATGGTTTTCAAACGGATAAAACTAAGAAGGCAGCTTCAAAAGAGGTAGGAGAAGAAAAGAGAAAGGAAAAAGAAGCCATAAGACTTGAGTTGGAAGCTAAACAAGAGAAAAAACGTTTAGAAGAAGAAGCAAAAAGAGAGGTTTTAAAGGCTAAGGCTGAGAAACTCGAAATAAAGACTGTTGGTAAGATTGATATCAATCCTGTAGCTTCTAAAAAAGTGGAAGAGCCAGTAGTAAAAGCTCCAAAAACAGAAAAATCTGTTGAAGTCACTGCTGTTGAGCCAGTTAAAGAAGAGGCTCCAGAAGTAAAAGAGGAGGCTAAGCCAGTGGCAGAGAAATCTGCAACAAAGAAACCTGCAATAGTAAAACCTGTAGTAGAGAAAAAGCCTATAGAAAAGGAAGTAGAAGTAAAAAAGGTTGTTGTTGCTAAATCTGAAAAGAAAGCTGAAGTTGTACAAGAAGTTACAGCAGAAAATGCAGAAAAATTAACAACTCAATATAAAAAGTTAGATGGGCCAAAAATTACTGGTATAAAAATCGACTTGAAGCAATTTGAGAGACCTAAAAAGAAAAAACCAGAAGCAAATAAAAATGCTGCTTCTGATCCGAAAAAGAAAAGAAAAAGAATTGTAAAGCCTGCAAACAACCAAAGGAATAATCCTGGTGGAGCAAATGCTCCAAGAAGAAGTCCTGGAGGAGCAAGTAGAGGTGGTTATAAAGGAAGAGGTCCTGTAAGGCCAGCTGTTAAGAAAGAAGAGCCGACAGAGGCAGAAGTACAAAAACAAGTACGTGAAACATTAGAAAGACTTCAAGGAAAATCTAATAAAGGTAAAGGAGCTAAATATCGTAGAGATAAAAGAGATCAACACAGACAGCAGTCAGAAACTGATCAGGAATTAGCTGCTGCAGAAAGCAAAATACTTAAAGCAACAGAATTTGTTACAGTTAGTGAAGTAGCTACTATGATGAATGTTCCTGTTATTGATATTATTTCTGCATGTATGTCATTAGGAATGATGGTGACAATGAATCAGCGTTTAGATGCAGAAACATTAGTTATTGTTGCAGAAGAATTTAATTACAAAGTTGAGTTTGTTGGTGCAGAAGTAGAAGAATCTATTGTAGAAATAGAAGATAAACCAGAGGATTTAGAGACGAGAGCCCCAATTATTACAGTAATGGGTCACGTAGATCACGGTAAGACATCGTTACTAGATTACATTCGTAAAGCAAATGTAATTGAAGGAGAATCTGGGGGAATTACACAGCATATTGGAGCGTATTCTGTTAAGGTTGGAGAACAACAAATAGCATTTTTAGATACACCGGGTCACGAAGCCTTTACGGCAATGCGTGCTCGTGGAGCTCAAGTAACAGATTTAGTAATTATTGTTGCAGCAGCAGATGATGATATTATGCCTCAAACAAAAGAAGCAATATCTCACGCACAAGCAGCAGGAGTGCCAATTATTTTTGCAATTAATAAGATTGATAAACCAAATGCAAATCCAGATAATGTGAAGACGCAATTGGCAGCAATGAATTTACTAGTTGAAGAATGGGGAGGAAAAATACAATCGCAAGATATTTCTGCTAAAACTGGACAAGGTATAGATGATCTTTTAGAAAAGGTATTATTAGAAGCAGAGATATTAGAGTTGCAAGCAAATCCAAATAAAATAGCTAATGGAGCTGTAGTTGAAGCTTTATTAGATAAAGGAAGAGGGTATGTGTCTACAGTTTTAGTGCAAGCAGGTACTTTAAAAATTGGAGATTATATGTTAGCAGGAAAGCATAGTGGAAAAGTAAGAGCTATGTTTGATGATAAAGGAAATAACTTAAAAGTTGCAGGTCCATCAACACCGGTTTCAATTTTAGGACTAGATGGAGCGCCACAAGCAGGAGATAAATTCAATGTTTTTGAAGATGAAAGAGAAGCTAAGCAAATTGCTTCTAAACGTTCTCAATTGCAACGTGAGCAATCTGTAAGAACTCAGAAAACATTAACTTTAGATGAGATTGGTAGAAGAATTGCATTAGGAGACTTTAAAGAATTAAACATTATCTTAAAAGGAGATGTTGATGGTTCGGTAGAGGCCTTAACAGATTCTTTCCAGAAATTATCTACTGAAGAAATTCAAGTTAATATTTTACACAAAGGAGTTGGAGCAATTACAGAATCTGATGTATTATTAGCATCAGCATCTGATGCTATTGTAATCGGGTTTAATGTGCGTCCGCAAGGAAATGCAAGAGTTGTTGCTGATAAAGAGGAAGTAGATATTAGACACTACTCAATTATTTATGACGCGATCAATGAATTGAAAGATGCAATGGAAGGAATGCTTTCTCCAGATATGAAAGAGGAGGTTACTGGTAATGTAGAGATTAGAGAAGTTTATAAAATTTCTAAAGTTGGTAACATTGCAGGGTGTATGGTAATGTCTGGTAAAATCTTAAGAAGTTCTATGATTAGAATTATAAGAGAAGGAATCGTTATTCATTCAGGTACTTTAGAGGCGTTAAAACGTTTTAAAGACGATGTAAAAGAAGTAGCTAAAGGATATGACTGTGGTGTTCAAATTAAAGGATTTAATGACATCAAACAAGGTGATGTTATTGAGGCATATCATGAAATAGCGGTAAAGAAAAAATTGAAGTAATACTTTAATTTATAGATAAAAAAAGGGGGCAATAATTTGCTCCCTTTTTTTATGCGTTAACTTTAGTGGTGTTATCTAGGGACAACAATTGCAGATGGAAACTTCTTTTTAATTTTATTCAAAACCTTATCAGCCTCTAATTTTGTTTTGAAATCTCCTGCTTGAACTTTCCATTCTGGAGATTCAAAAATTATATAGGTTTTAATTGTTGCAAATTCTAAATTGAATTTACTTCTAGTTGTTTTAATCGCGGTTTCAAACCCGTTATTTAGTTGAATCCGAAATCCATAACCATTCTCTTTATTATAGGTTCTTTTCTTTTGTATAAGTGCACTAACTTCTTTGCTTGTTGTTGTTTGGGCATTGGTAGATGTAATTCCTACTACTAGTACAATAAGAAAAGGTATAAAAATTGACTTCATTTTGTATGTTTAAAAACGTTGGTACAAAAGTAACAACTTGTTTTAAATAAGATTAGTATTTGGCTTTATTTAGAATTGATATAAATTAAGAATTAACATTCTATTAGCATTTCAGAATTTACAGATAAATGGTACTTTTGCGGAGCTATTTAGAGGCCTTATTCTAGGCTTCGAAATTTAATAAAAGCACCAAACTAGTTAAAAAATTTATATTTTATAGTATGAAAAGTGTGGATAAACACAGTCAATTAACCAGGTTACTACTTAAAAGTTTTACTTTCCTTTTAATTTTTACAATGAGTTTTTCTGTTCAGGCACAAGATGCTGTGAACGTAGAGCAACAAAAGGAAGGAAGGAAACTGTTTAAAGCTCTTTGTTCTACTTGTCATAAATTAGACAAGAAGTCAACTGGGCCAGCACTTGGTAATATTGCTGACAAAAGAGATTCAGATTGGTTAAAATCTTGGATTAGAGACAACAATGCATTAAGAGCGTCTGGTGATGCTGATGCGATTGCAATTTTTAAAGAGTTCAAAGGTTCTCCAATGACTCAGTTTGCAATGTTAACAGATAAAAATATCGAAGATATTATTTATTATACAACAGTTGGAGATCCAAAAAAGAAAGTAGCCGCAGGAGATGCAGTTGTTACTGAGGTAAAAGAAGCTTCGCCATGGTTAACAAGAATCTTAATTGCAATTATTGTGATTGGTATTTTAATTGTTTCTAGCTTGTTAAAAGTGATTAGTGAATTAAAAGGTGCGCCAAAAACACCAGGTTTAGCAGGTAACATTCAAGAGTTGTGGGTTGGGTTTAAAAGAAACACCTTCTTACATGTGTTGTTAACAATCTTTTTAGCATTAACTACTGCTTATATCTTATTTGGAACATTGTTTCAGATAGGTGTAGATGAAGGATATCAGCCAATTCAGCCAATTGCATTCTCACATACAATTCATGCTGGAGATAACAAGATTGACTGTCAATACTGTCACTCATCAGCAAAACATAGTAAAACATCTGGTATACCTTCTGCAAATGTGTGTATGAATTGTCATAAAAACATTTCTGAAGTAGCAGACGATACAAAGATTTCTTCTATGAATATGGGGAAAGCAGAACTGGATAAAGAAATTCAAAAATTATATACTGCTGTTGGTTGGGATGCTGAAAACTTAGAATATACGGGGAAAACGCAACCAATTAAATGGGTAAGAGTACATAATTTACCTGACTTCGCATATTTTAATCATTCTCAACACGTAACTGTTGGAGGTTTAAAATGTCAAACATGTCACGGTCCTGTAGAAACAATGGATGAGGTATATCAATTCTCTCCATTAACAATGGGTTGGTGTTTAGACTGTCATAAAGAAACTAAAGTAGATTTAAAGGGTAATGAATATTACACTAAAATTCACGAACAGTTGTCTAAGAAATATGGTGTTGAGTCAGTTACAGTTGCTCAACTAGGAGGTATGGAATGTGGTAAATGTCACTATTAATAATTAGAAAGTAAAAACAATTATATAAATGGCTTCAAGCAAAAAATACTGGCAAAGTGTTGAAGAACTTAGAGAAGGTTCAATTGTTGAAACGCTAAGTAAAAATGAATTTGTAGATGAAATTCCTACAGATGAGTTTTTAGGAGATAAAGAAACATTAGAAACGTCATCTACATCAAGAAGAGATTTCTTAAAATATGTTGGATTTTCAACAGCAGCTGCATCATTAGCTGCATGTGAAGGACCCGTAAGAAAATCAATTCCTTTTTTGGTAAAACCAGATGATCTTACAATTGGTGTAGCAGATTGGTACTCTACAACAATTGCAGATGGGTATGACTTCGCAAATATTTTGGTAAAAACTAGAGAGGGACGTCCTATTTTAGTAATGCCAAATAAAGATGCAAACGGATCGACAAATGCGCGTGTTCAAGCATCTGTTTTATCATTATACGACAACCAGTTACGTGTTAAAGAGCCTCAAGATGCAGACTCTTTTTTAACTTGGGATGCCGCTGATAAACAAATAATTGCAAAATTAAATGAATTAAAATCAGCAAATGAATCTGTTGTATTGTTAACAGGAACGTTAGCAAGTCCATCAACAGAAAAAATCATTTCTGAATTTGTTACTGCTTTTCCAAATGTAAAGCATGTAATTTATGATGCTGTTTCTGAATCAGGAGCTTTAGATGCTTTTGAAGCAATTTATGGTACTCGTGCTTTACCTACTTATCATTTTGATAAAGCAGAAGTAATTGTATCTATTGGAGCTGATTTCTTAGGTGATTGGCAAGGAGGATATGATAAGTCTTATGCTGCTAGTAGAAATGCTGGATCAGGAAAAATGTCAAGACACATTCAGTTTGAATCAAACATGACATTAACTGGTGCTAATGCTGATAAAAGAGTATTGGTGAAACCATCTGAACAAGTATTTGCTTTAATCAACTTATACAATGCTATAACAGGAGCTACAGCTTCTTCAAAAGCAACACAAGCTGATAAAGCTATCGAAGCAGCAGCAAAACAATTAAAGAACGCAGGTTCTAAAGGGGTTGTTGTTACAGGAGTTAACGATAAGAATGCACATATAGTTGCAATGGCAATTAACAAAGCTTTACAAAGTGAAGTGATGGATGTTGTTACAACAAAAACCATCAGAAAAGGAAACGATGCTGATGTTGCGCAAGTAGTTGCAGATATTAAATCTGGAGCCGTAAAAGGATTGATTGCATACAATGTAAACCCAATATATTCTTTAGCAGCAGCAACTGATATTGCAGATAAAATTAAAGGATTAAAATTATCTGTAGCTCTTTCTGAACAGTTTGATGAGACAGCACATGCAACTCAATATGCATTGCCAGCTTCTCATTATTTAGAATCTTGGGGTGATGTTTCTATCACAACAGGGATTTATAGTTTAGTTCAGCCAACAATTCAACCATTATTTAATTCTCGTCAGTTACAAGATGTATTATTAAAATGGTCTGGGAACTCAACTTCTTATTACGATTATTTAAAAGCTTTTTGGGCTTCAAATATATTAAATGGGCAATCATGGAATCAAGCATTGCATGATGGTACTTTTTCAAAAGCAGTTGCTACTTCGGTATCTGCAAATTCAATTGATGCTACAGCAGCGGCTTCTAATTTGGGAAGCGCTACGAAATCATCTGTAATGGAATTGAACTTGTTTACATCTACTGCTTTAGGAGATGGTAAACAAGCAAACAATCCATGGTTACAAGAATTACCAGATCCATTAACAAGAGCTTCTTGGGATAATTACATTACCATGTCTATGCCAGATGCAAGAGAATATGGTTTCTCTAACCCTGTAAAAGATAATGGAGCAATTAATGGACAATATGCAAATATTACTGTTAATGGAGTAACGGTTTCTAATGTACCAGTAATGATTCAACCAGGACAAGCAAAAGGTTCTATAGGGTTAGCATTGGGATATGGAAGACAACAAAATTTAAAAGATGCAATGATAGTTGGGGTAAATGCTTATCCTTTATATATCAATGCAAATCATATTCAAACTGGAGTTACTATTGAGAAAGCAAGCGGAACTCATAAGTTTGCTTGTACTCAAGTACAAAAGACAATTGCTGGAAGACATGATATCTTAAAGCAAGCTACTTTAAAAGAAGTAACTAGCCATGCCGATCCAAAACAAACTTGGAATAAGCCAGCAACGGCATCATTAAATCACAAAGAAGTTGATGCAAATTCAGTAGATCTTTGGGATAAACATGATCGTAGTGTTGGGCATCACTTTAATTTATCAATCGACTTAACATCTTGTACTGGGTGTGGAGCCTGTGTTGTTGCATGTCATGCAGAAAACAATGTTCCAGTTGTTGGTAAAAACGAAATGAGAGTTGGTAGAGATATGCACTGGTTGCGTATTGATAGATATTATTCTTCTGAAGTTACAGAGGCAGCTTCTAAAGAAGGTAGCGATGTAATTACAATAAAAGAATTTGCTAAACAATTCCCTAATATTGCAAACAAGGATCTTGAAAGGCAATATGCTGAGAAAGTGCTAGAATTAAGTGGAGGAGATTTATTTGCTTCAATTGAATCTGTAGCAGAAAATCCTACAGTTGCTTTCCAACCAATGATGTGTCAGCATTGTAACCAAGCACCATGTGAAACTGTTTGTCCAGTTGCGGCAACATCACACGGTCGTCAAGGTCAAAATCAAATGGCATATAACCGTTGTGTAGGAACAAGATATTGTGCAAACAACTGTCCATATAGAGTTCGTCGATTTAACTGGTTTAGTTACAGTAATAATAACGAGTTTGACTTTAATATGAATGATGAATACGGTAAAATGGTGTTAAATCCAGATGTTGTAGTTCGTTCTAGAGGAGTTATGGAGAAATGTTCTATGTGTATTCAAATGACGCAAGCTACTATCTTGAAAGCAAAAAAAGAAGGTAGAAAAATTGATACAGATGAATTCTCTACAGCATGTTCATCAGCATGTTCATCGGGAGCATTGGTCTTTGGAGATATCAACAACTCAGAAGATGCAGTAGCACATTTAAAAGACGATAAAAGAGCATATCACGTGTTAGACTATATTGGAACAAAACCAAATGTAGTATACCAGGTAAAAGTGAACAATACAAACGAAGCGTAATTAAAAATTAAGATATTAGAATATGTCTCATTACGAAGCACCCATTAGGGAACCATTAATATTAGGTGAAAAAAGTTACCACGATATCACCGAAGATATAGCAAAACCTATTGAAGGGAAAGCGAATAAGAATTGGTATATAGCATTTTATATTTCTTTAGCAGCAATGCTTTGGGGATTTGGATGTATTTTCTACACTGTAGGAACTGGAATTGGAACTTGGGGATTGAACAAGAACATTGGATGGGCTTGGGATATTACTAATTTCGTTTGGTGGGTAGGTATTGGTCACGCCGGTACATTAATCTCAGCAGTACTATTATTATTTCGTCAAAAATGGAGAATGGCAATTAACCGTTCTGCAGAAGCAATGACAATTTTTGCAGTATTCCAAGCAGGATTGTTTCCAATTATTCACATGGGACGTCCTTGGAATGGGTATTGGGTAATGCCAATTCCAAATCAATTCGGATCATTATGGGTGAATTTCAACTCACCTTTACTATGGGATGTATTTGCAATTTCAACCTATTTATCTGTATCATTAGTTTTCTGGTGGACAGGTTTATTACCAGATTTTGCAATGATTAGAGATAGAGCAGTAAAGCCTTTCCAAAAGAAAATCTATTCATTATTGTCTTTCGGATGGTCTGGTAGAGCAAAAGATTGGCAACGTTTTGAAGAGGTGTCTTTGGTATTAGCAGGTTTAGCAACACCATTAGTACTTTCTGTACATACAATTGTATCGATGGATTTCGCAACCTCTATCAATCCGGGATGGCACTCAACAATTTTCCCTCCATATTTTGTAGCAGGAGCAATCTTTTCTGGATTTGCAATGGTACAAACCCTATTAGGGATTATGCGTAAAGTAACAAACTTAGAAGATTACATTACTCGTCTACACGTTGAGTATATGAATATTGTAATTATCTTAACAGGTGGTATTGTAGCTGTAGCATATGCTTCAGAATTCTTTATTGCTTGGTACACAGGTTCTCCTTATGAGAATTACACATACATGTCTGTTGGAGCAGCAACTGGACCTTATGCTTGGGCATTCTGGTCATTGATCTTATTCAATATTGCAATTCCACAACTATTATGGATTAAGAAAGTAAGAAGAAGTTTTATTTGGTCATTTATTATTTCAATTGCTATTAACATCGGAATGTGGTTTGAGCGTTTTGACATTATTGCAATTGTATTAAGTAAAGGACATTTGCCATCTACATGGTGGCGTTTTGAGCCAACATTTGTAGATGTAGGTATCTTTATTGGAACTATCGGATTCTTCTTTGTATTATTCTTATTGTATGCAAGAACTTTCCCAGTAATTGCACAAGCAGAAGTAAAAACAATCTTGAAATCTTCAGGAGAGAATTATAAAAAATTAAGAGACGGAAAGCATGAGTAATAAAGTTATACACGCATTTTATAATGATGACGAAGTTGTTCTTGACGCTGTTAAGACAGTAAAAGCAGCGCATCATCATATTGACGAAGTATTTTGTCCTTTTCCAGTTCACGGTCTAGATAAGGCTTTGGGTTTAGCACCAACTCGTCTTGCTATTGCATCATTTATGTATGGTATTTTAGGACTCGGAATCGCTATTTGGATGACCAATTATATGATGATTCAAGATTGGCCACAAGATATTGGAGGGAAACCTAACTTTTCTTGGTGGTTAAATATGCCAGCATTCGTGCCGATTTTATTTGAATTAACGGTGTTTTTTGCAGCTCACTTAATGGTAATTACTTTTTATATGAGAAGTAGAATATGGCCATTTAAAGAAGCAGAAAATCCAGACCCTAGAACTACAGATGACCACTTTTTGATGGAAATTCCAGTTCATAATAATGAAGAAGAATTATTGACATTATTAAAAGAAACAGGAGCTGTAGAAATTAACATAGTAGAAAAGCATTAATAAAGAGATGATGAAGAATTTTACAAAAATAATTTTCGCTTTACTTGCACTAGTAACAATTGTTTCTTGTGGAGACAAACGTACAAGAAGTGTTCAGTACATGCCAGATATGTATGTAGCTGTTCCTTATGAACCAAATAGTGTAAATGGTCTTACCGATACCATTAATGGATCAAACTTAAAACCAGTATTAGGAACCATTGCAAGAGGACAAGTTCCTTATGAATATCCAAATACCCTTGAGGCATATGATGTTGCAAAGACAACGTTAAAATCTCCGTTAGAAACAACGGCAAAAAATTTAGATAACGGTAAAAAAATGTACGGAATTTACTGTGCAACTTGTCATGGTGATAAAGGTGATGGTAATGGAGTATTAGTTCAGAGAGAAAAATTTAGTGGAATACCAAAATATAATGATGCTGCTAGAGCCATAACTCAAGGAAGTATTTATCATGTAATAATGTATGGTAAAGGAATCATGGGGTCTCATGCTTCTCAGTTGACAACAAAAGAACGTTGGCAAGTAGTACAATATGTACTTAAGTTAAAAGAAGATTTAAAATAAGTTTTTAAAAGAAAGAATTAAAAGATATGTATCAATTCTCAGGTAAATTAAAAACAT